>CANQGC010000339.1 GCA_947600345.1 uncultured Clostridia bacterium | reverse complement strand
TAAGGGACTCTGTCCCTTAAGAATTCCTGCCAAGGAACCTGAGGTTCCTTGGATTCTCCCTTCTGCTGCCGCGCTTTGGGAGGAATGTTGGATGATTATTCGCATCGCTCAGGTTCGACTATCGTTGGACGAGGCTGGCCTTCCGCTCGCGCGCGTCGCCGCGCGGGCGCTACGCCTGCGCCCGGAGGAAATCCTCTCCGTCCATCTCTTCCGCAAGTCCGTGGACGCCCGCGACAAGCGCAACGTGCACTTCTCCCTCACCCTCGACGTCGAGCTCGCCCGCGCCCCGGCGCGCCTGCCGCGCAACGCCGAAATCCTTCCGCCCCCGGCGGAACCGTCCGCCATCCCCAGGCTCCGGCCCCGCCGGCCCCGACCCATCGTCGTCGGCATGGGTCCCGCCGGACTCTTCGCCGCGCTCCGGCTCGCCCAGGCCGGACTCGAACCCCTGGTCATCGAGCGCGGCCGCGATGTGGACCGGCGCTCGAGGGACGTGGAAGCCTTCTGGTCCGGCGGCGCGTTCGATCCCGCCAGCAACGTGCAGTTCGGCGAGGGTGGCGCGGGCACCTTCTCCGACGGCAAGCTCAACTCCGGCATCAAGAGCCCGCACACCCGCGAGATCCTCGAGACCTTCCATGGGATGGGCGCGCCCGAGGAGATCCTCTACAGCGCCAAGCCCCACATCGGCACCGACAAGCTGCGCGAGGTCGTGCGCAACCTGCGCGGGGAGATCCTTCGCCTGGGCGGCGAGGTGCGCTTCGAGGCCCGGCTCGACGGCCTGAGGATCGAGCGTGGGCGGCTCGTCGCCGCCTCGATCAACGGAGAGTGGATCGACGCCGATGCGCTGATCCTCGCCATCGGCCACAGCGCGCGGGATACCTTTGAGATGCTCTTCGACGCAGGCATATTCATGGAGCGCAAGCCCTTCTCGCTGGGCGCGCGCATCGAGCACAGCCAGGCGATGGTCAACCGCGCCCAGTACGGCCCGGCGGCGAAGCATCCGGCGCTGGGCGCGGCGGACTATAAGCTCAGCTGCCACCTGCCCGACGGCCGCGCGGCCTACACCTTCTGCATGTGCCCCGGCGGCCAGGTGGTCGCGGCGGCCAGCGAGGAGGGCGGCCTGGCGGTGAACGGCATGAGCCGCTTCGCCCGGGACGGCGCGAACGCCAACAGCGCGCTGCTGGTGTCGGTGGGCCCGGAGGACTTCGGCGGCGACGATCCGCTGGCGGGCGTGCGCTTCCAGCGAAGGTGGGAGCATGCGGCGTTCCTGGCGGGCGGGGGAGACTACCGCGCCCCGGCGCAGACCGTGGGCGACTTCCTGGCGGGGAAGCCGTCGGCGGGGCCGGGGGACGTGGCGCCCAGCTACCGGCCGGGGGTGAAGTGGACGAGCCTGGAGGGATGTCTGCCAGAGTACGTGCTGGCGGACATGCGCGCGGCGATCGGGTTGTTCGATCGGAAGCTGCACGGATTCGCGCATCCGGGCGCGGCGCTGACGGGCGTGGAGACGAGGTCATCGTCGCCGGTGCGGGTGAGTAGGGGCGAGGACTTGCAGTCGGTGTCGGCGAAGGGCCTCTACCCCTGCGGCGAGGGCGCAGGGTATGCCGGTGGCATACTGTCGGCTGCCGCCGACGGCCTCCGCTGCGCGGAAGCATTGATCGAAGCAACCCTGCGCTAAAGCGCGGCAGCAGAAGGGAGATTCTTAAGGACCTCAGGTCCTTAAGCAGGAATTCTTAAGGGACAGAGTCCCTTAAGCGGGTCCGGGCAGCGCCCGAACGGGTCTGGGCGAAGCCCAGCGTAGCCCCAGGCGGCCCGCGGTACCAATCCAAGTCCCGACCAAGCGTACAATCGCCTCATCGTAACCATACCGCGGGCCGCCGCGGCGCGGAGTTGAATTGGCAAGCCGGAAGGCTTGCCAATTCAAGGCAGCCGCCACTAACTCTCCAAAACGCAGCGAACGCGAAATACCGTTCCGATAAACCGAGATTATGCGGAGGAATCGCCATGGAGATAAGAAGATTGCAAGCAAAGGACGCAGGGGAAGTTTCCGCATTGATTGCAACGACACTCCGGACTACGAACATTAAGGACTATTCATCGGAATACATCGAAAACATAGTTAAAGTTTCGCAGCCTCAAAATATCCTGGAGAGGGCAAGTTGGACGCATTCCTACGTCTTTTGCGAGGATGAAAGAATCGTCGGATGTGGCGCAATCGGTCCCTTCTGGGGGAAGACAGATGAGAGCAGCTTGTTTACTATCTTTGTCTTGCCTGAATATCAAGGACGGGGAATCGGCAGGCACATCATTCAAACGCTCGAAGAGGATGAGTACTCTTTAAGAGCAAAGCGGATAGAAATTCCCGCTTCGATCACGGCTGCGCCATTCTATCGTAAAATGGGCTACGATTATAAAAACGGAATCACCACGCCGGATTCCGAAGGGCTGCTGCGGTTGGAGAAGTTTCGGTAGATTCCCGCATGACCGGGAAGAAATAACGCGCCAAGTCGGGTGGTGTCGGCGAGCACGGCAACGAAGGGAAGCGGAGAGCGAACAGCGCATCTTCCTCCGCGTCCCCCAACGCTGCGGGCTCCAGCCCGCAGCCCCGCGGCCGCCGCGGGCGCGTAAGCGCGGCGTAACGGAACCTCCACAACACGAACAATCCTCGGTTTCCCCCGTACCCCCGTAACCCAAAAACCAAAGCCACCAGAGGGCCGGTATTGTCGGCCCGATAACCGAACTTACCGCAAGAGGAACCCAGGCCAACCCCGGGTCCAGGGCCGCAGCCCTGGTCAGGAGAGGGAGGGGAGAATCCAAGGAGGGAACGGGGGACGCTTGACGTCCCCCATCTCTCCTTGGGCCGCCGGCAGGCGCCCCTGCCGTGAGGCAGCATCGGCGATGCGCAAGCATCGCCGATGAAGGGAATCTCCAGTGGAGATTCCCAAGCCCACGCCGTGAGGCGTCTACGTGCCCGGCAGGGCACTCTTGCCGCCGTGAGGCGGACTCCCTGCAGCGACGGCCCGTAGGGCCGTTGCTGACCGGAATCCCCAGTGGGGATTCCGAATCCCCTGCGCAGCGCTTTGCGCCTGCGCATCGATAAAACGAGTTTTCGCTCTGGCCCAGCGCCAGCGTGCAAGCGCAGCGCTTTATAGAGTTAGTGGCGGCTGCCTTGAATTGGCAAGCCTTCCGGCTTGC
>CANQGC010000338.1 GCA_947600345.1 uncultured Clostridia bacterium | reverse complement strand
GAAGCGCCCTTTCGGACTTCCTGGGCGCGCGCCGGGGCGATACCGTCGCGCTGGGCTACAGCTGCACCGACGCGCTGAACCTGGGCATCAAGGGTGTGCTGCGGCGCGGCGACCACGTGATCTCCACGATGCTCGAGCACAACAGCGTGCTGCGCCCGCTCAACGAGCTCTCCGCGCGGCGGGAGATCGCGCTGACGCTGGTCGCGCCCCGGGCGGACGGCATGGTGCACCCGGAGGACGTGCTTTCGTCGATCCGCAGGAACACCGCGCTGATCGCCGTCACCCACGCCTCGAACGTCACCGGCGCCATCCAGCCAGTGGCCGCCATCGCGGAGGTCGCCCGGAGGGACGGCATCCCCTGCCTGATCGACGGCGCGCAGGCGCTGGGCGCGCTGCCGGTGGACGTGCGGCGCATCGGCTGCGACCTCTACGCCTTCCCGGGCCACAAGTCGCTGCTGGGACCCCAGGGCACGGGCGGGCTGTACATTCGAAGCGGGCTGGTGCTCAACACCGTGCGCGAGGGCGGCACGGGCACGGACTCCCAATCCATGCTGCAATCCATCGACCCGCCGGAGCGCTACGAATCCGGCACGCTGAACCTGCCCGGGCTGGCGGGGCTGTGGCGAAGCGTGGAGTACGTGGCGAAGCACCGCGCGGCGATACTCTCCCACGAACGGGAGCTGACCACGGCGCTGTACGAGGGACTGAAGAGGATGCCGGAGGCGACCGTCTATTCCCCGAGCGAGGAGGCCGCGCGGGCGGCGCTGGTGAGCTTCAACCTGGGCGATTTGAGCTCGTCGGAGGTCGCGGATGCGCTGTCGAGGCGTGGCATCGCCGTGCGCGGCGGGCTGCACTGCGCGCCGGGGACACATCGCGTGCTGAACACACTGCGCCGGGGCGCGGTGCGCGCGAGCCTGGGGCACGCGAATAGCTTTGAGGAGGTCGAGCAATTTCTGGCAGCGCTGCGCGACATTTTGAAAAGGGGCGAATAGGCTGCCGCCCATGGAACCTGCAGAAACGCACCGCAGGACTTTGGCCTCCCTCCGAGGCCAAAGTCCGTCATAACCACGCGGCAGCAAAAGGGAGAATCCAAGGAACCTCAGGTTCCTTGGCAGGAATTCTCAAGGGACAGAGTCCCTTGAGCAGGTCTGGGCAGCGCCCAGCGTAGCCCCTGAGGCAGCGTAAAGAAGGCGGCTGCGGTTTGAGGCACAAGGCAGCGCGCTTAAAGTCGGCCCGCGGCACCAAACCAAGGCCCGGCAATGCGCACCAACGCCCCATCGCCTCCAATCCGCGGGCCGACAGCGGCGATTTTTTGGCCAGGGAAGCCGTCGGCTTCCCTGGCCAAAAGAGTCCGCCACTAACTCTCAATCCCGCACCGCCGCCCACCCAACCTCCCGCTCCCCACCCTCCACCGCAGTTCCGCATAATCGCCCCTCCTTCCGTCAAAGCTAACGTACTGGAAAGGAGGCGTTGTGCGTGGCAATGATGGAATGCCGGGATTGCTTCCGGCTGGCGGACTCCCGCTGCTTCCAGCGCTGCATGCGCTGCGGCGCGCCGCTGTGCGACGACTGCGCGAACCGCAACCGCGGCTACTGCGAGGATTGCGCGGAAGAGGAAGAATAAAAAGGGCGCTTACTTCGGGCTTTGAGCAGCAAGTGTGGTAAAGCGCGAAGAAGGACTTTTGCCTCGTTATCTTAGTAGGGGGCAAGAGTCCTTCGTTTGATTCTGTTGAAACGTAAAGGGCAGGCTTCGCCTGCGAGTTAGTGGCGGACTCTTTTGGAGGGGGAAGCCCTTGGGCTTCCCCCTCCAAAAGAGTCCGCAGCGGCCCGCGTTATGGCTACGTTGGGGCGTTGGTACGCATAAACGAGCATAGCTTTGATACCGCGGGCCGCTGGGGTTACGCTGGGCTCTGCCGGCGCGGCGCCTCAATCCTTTGGATTGAGGCGTCGCGGTCCGCCCAAGGGCGGACTTGAAATCCCCTGTGGGGATTTCAACCTTCGACCTGCTTAAGGGGCTCTGTCCCTTAAGAATTCCTGCCAAGGAACCTGAGGTTCCTTGGATTCTCCCTGCTGGGGGACGGCGGTGTTTAGATCGCGATGCCGGCCTTCTCCAGGATCGTGGGGATGTTCTGCTCGGCGCCGATGGTCATCAGGTGGATGCCGTCGCAGAGCTTGCGCTCCTTGATTTCGCGGCAGAGTTCGGCCGCCATCTCGATGCCCGCCTTCATCGGCAGGCCCTTGATGCCCTTTTCCTTGCCCTCGGCGGCGGCAGCCGCCAGCTTGGCGATCTGCTCGTCCGGCACCGCGATGCCCGGCACGTTCTCGTTCATGTACCTGGCCATGCCCGCCGCCTTCAGCGGAATGATGCCCGCCATCACGTGCACCTTGATGTTCGCCTTCGCCACCTGCTCCATGAAGGTCTCCAGCGCCTCCACGGTGAAGATGCCCTGGGTCTGCACGTATCTGGCGCCCGCGTCCACCTTCTTCTTCAGCTTGTTGATCTGCAGGAAGATCGGATCGTATACCGGCGTCACCGCCGCGCCCTTGTAGAAGTGCGGGGTGGACGCCAGCTCGTTGCCGCCGCAGTCCAGGCCCGTGGCCTCCATCTTGGTCAGCATCCGCAGTATGCCCACGGAGTCCAGGTCGAACACCGGCTTGGACGCCTTGCAGTCGCCCACGCTGGTGTGGTCGCCCGTCAGCGCCAGCATCGTGTCGATGCCGAACGCCGCGGCGGAGAGCATGTCGCCCATGATCGCCATGCGGGAGCGGTCGCGGCCGGTCATCTGGATGATCGGCTCCAGGCCGTGCTGCTTCAGCGCGATGCAGAAGCCCAGCGAGGAAGCCTTCAGGCTCGCGGACTGCATGTCCGTCACGTTCACGCCGTGCACGAGGCCCTTGAGCGTCTCGGCCAGCTTCATTTCTTCGGTAAAGTCGCAGCCCTTCGGCGGGGCCATCTCCGCGGTGACGCCAAACGCGCCGCTCTCCAATGCCTGCTCAAGTACGCTCATTTAGTTTGCCTCCTTTGCCAGGTCCACGGTGCGCGGCCAGCTCTTGCCGTCGTAGTCCTTGTCGTCCAGGGTCTCGCTCATCTTGTCCAGCTGGCCCAGCTCCTCCAGGCGGTGGTAGATCATGATCCAGGCGCAGTCGTTCTCCGGATTGACCTCGCACTTGCCGTTCTTCGCGCCGCCGCAGGGGCCG
>CANQGC010000337.1 GCA_947600345.1 uncultured Clostridia bacterium | reverse complement strand
CGCGAACCTCGCCCAGGCCGTAGGGGTTCAGCGCGTCGCAGAGCACCTGCTCCGCCAGCGCGTCGCTGGGCGCGCCCCCCAGATCCAGCGAATCCGCGCCGCTCTCGATCGCGCCGCGCAGATCGCCCTGGCCCAGCCGCACCGAGGCCAGCTGCGCCAGCGCCTCCGCCTGGCTGCGCCGAAGCTCCTGGTTCTTCGCGCGCATCCGCACGTTGCCGCTCCAGAGCACGCCGATGAAGGCCAGCGCCACGCACGCCGCCACGGCGGCAACCGCCGCCGTCCGCCGCCGCGCGCGCCGCCGCTCCCGCTGGCGCAGCTCGTCGTAGGGGCGGCCCAGCATGCCCGCGATCAGCCGCAGCTTCTCCGCGCGCAGCTTGCGCATCACCTCCCGGCGGTTGCGCCCCACCACGTTCGCGGCCAGCGGCTCCACCTGGCCCACCTCGGTGACGCCGTCCTCCGCGTACAGGCGCGTGAGCCGCCTGGGGAAGGCTTCCTCCGGCTCCCCCGCCGCCAGCACCGCGAACACGTTCTCCCGGGGATGGTTCTCCAGGAAGTATTCGATCTCCCGCTCCACCCAGGGCGACTGGGGCGTGTCCGGCGTGCACACCACGATCAGGTAGCGCGCCTTCTCGAGCGCCTCCCGAATGTTGGCCGCCAGATCGCTGGAGACCGGCAGCTCCTCCTGGTCTCGGAACACCAGCCCCAGCCGCGCGCCGCCCGCGCGCAGGGCGCGGGGTACGCGGTACCGCTCGATCATGCCGTGAAGCTTCCGGGCCACGGCCATGTCCAATGGCCGGTGCCGGTAGCTGATGAACGCGATGTAGGAACGATCCATGGCTTCCTCCCGAGCAAAGATTAGCGCATACCGGCAAAAGTTGACCATACTCCCGCGCGCGCACTTGCAGGGTTAGCGCGCCGCGCGCTATACTTGAAGCATCCCGGGCGAGCTCCGGAGAATCCAAAGAATCGAGGAATACGCAGTGAACAATCCGATCGCCAAAACCCCCTGGACGCCGCATCCGGCCGACCTGTCCGAGGTGCGCCTGACGGCGCAGCTCGAAGCGCTCGTGGAGCGGCTCGCCCAGAACATCCACGATGTGTGGGCGCAGGAGCGCCTCGCGAGCGGTTGGCGCTACGGTCCCCGTCGGGACGACGAGGCGCGCGAGACGCCCTGCCTCGTGCCCTACGAGGCGCTGCCGGAGGAGGAGAAGTTCTACGACCGGCGCATCGCCGACCAGACGCTGCGCATGATCCTCTCCCTCGGCTACCAGCTCAGTCCGCCGTCTCCGCGAGTATGAGCGGCAGGTACCGCACGGCCTCCGCGTCGGCCTCGCGGGGATCCATCACGCGCCGCTCGGGCATGCGGCTGTGCACGGCCTCCTCCACCTCCCGGTGAAGCTCGCCCGACTTCAGGCGCTGCCAATCGCAGATGAACGGGTGCAGCTTCGCCAGGTAGAGCTGATGGCCCGGGTTGCCGCGCTGCACGTAGAGCGCCACCTGCAGCGGCATGGCGCTCTCCCAGCCCATGGAGAGCATGAAGCAGTTCCAGCGCTCGTGCTCCAGGCGCACCGCGCCCTCCAGATGTTCGCCGTCCGACAGCCACTCGGCGTAGGCGGGGCCGAGGGCGGCCTCCTCCGTCGGGTTGCCGTAGATCCGCCAGTCGGGCAGCGCGATTCCCGCCGCGAAGAGATGGTAGACCATGTACAGCGCCATCGCGCGCGAGCTGTCCCGGTTGTACTGCCTCCGGTAGTAGGAGGCCATCGCCTCCCGGCGGGCCTGCGCGTCCTCCGGGTTACCGGCGTAGCGCAGATGGATCGCCTTGGCGCGGCGCTCCACGGCGTCGCCGCGCAGCCGCCGCCAGTTGTAGAGGGAGGCGCCGCCGAAGCAGAACAGATCGTAGCCGCTGTGCCAGGCGTGGCGCGAGGGCCCGCTTCCGGCGGAGATCTCCCCGGCCAGCCAGGCGGCGGAGGGCTCGCGCACGTGCACGGCGATGAACGGCAGGTTGGCGAACGACGGATCGAGCTTCAACAGCTCCGCGCGCAGCGTCGCGCCCAGCCGCACGTTCAGCGCGTCGTCGCCCGTCGCGATGACGTAGTAGTTCCCCCGGCCGAACAGCTGCTCGTCGGAGTCGCCGTCCGCGCCGTCCGAGCGCTCCCGCAGGCGCCGCAGGAGCTCCGAAGCGCCGCCCGAATCCAGCGCGCACTCCCGGAACACCGGCGCGGCGCGGCGGACCGTGGGCGGCGCGCTCTCGATGCCCGGGCACCGCTCCCGGAACCGGCGCTCCATGGCCTCCGCGCCCGTTCCGAACACGCTGATCGACACCGGATGCTCCTCCGGCAGCGGCAGCGCCACCGCGCGCCGCACGAACGCCGCGGCGGCCTCCGACGTGCCCAGCACCACCGCGCGCACGCCCCGCGCCTCGGGGTCGCGCACGCAGGGCAAAAACAGCGGCGCTTCAGAAAGCAGCTGATCCGCCGCGTCCAGCGCGGGGTCGCACAGCCGCAGGTCGAAGTACAGGCCGGGCATCCCGGCGAAGGCCGCGTCCAGCATCAGCGAGGCGTAGTCGTGCTCCGCCTCCATCAGAATGTGCACCCGCTCCACCAGCTCCCACCGGCGCGCGCCGAGCGTCCCGGCCAGCCGCTGGAGCGCCCGCAGCGCCTCCACCGCCTGGCGGAGGTTGTCCGCCGCGTCCTGCGAAAGCAGCGCGATCACCAGCTCCGGAAATGCCTCCGCCGCCGGGTCGAAGCACTCGCCCGCCAGCTCGGAGAGCGCCCGCGCCACATCGCCTCGCCCGTCCCGGGTGCAGGCGATGTTTGCGCTTCCGCCGGGATTCCAGTCGCGCTGCGTGCAGGCGATCACCCGCCAGCGGCCCGGCAGCGATGCGTACAGCGCGCAGTTGTCGCCCGTGGGATCGTTCATCAGGCACCAGCCCTGCGGGCCCTCCGCGGCGTCCGCGCCCTCCTCCCCGGCGACCTCCGGATCCGGCGCGATCCAGTCCAGCTGGGCCAGCCGCTCCTCGGCCTCGGCGCTGCCGCTGTCCCGGGCAGTCCGGTAGGCGCTGAGGGCGGAATCCGTCTCGCCCCTGTCCTCGTAGATGCGGCCGAGCATGTAGGCGCAGTGCGCACCGTCCGCGCCGCGCGCGGCGAGCCCGCGCTGGAAGAAGCGCCGGGCGCGCTCCACGTCCCGCCCGCAGCCCAGGCGCGCGCTCCCGCCGTAC
>CANQGC010000336.1 GCA_947600345.1 uncultured Clostridia bacterium | reverse complement strand
TACTCCCGGCCCAGGTGCAGAAGGATCGCGGTCTGGTAGCCCTCGGCCTCCTCGACGGTCACGGGCGCGCCCTTCATCGCCTTCGCGTAGATCGCCTCCACGGCGGCATCGTCCATCGGTCGGAAGGGGATGTAGTCCAGGCCGTGGTCGCTGGCCCGGCAGCCCAGGGACTTGAAGAACTCCAGCCGCTCGGTCAGCGCCGCCTTCACGTCCGCGACGGTGGCGAGGCTCTCCTTGCCCACGCTCTTCGCCAGCTTTCCGATGTAGTCCGCGAAGCCCTCCTTGTTGATGTTGATGGCCTTGTCCGGGCGGAAGGAGGGGCAGACCTTGAACTGGATCGTCGGGTCGGCGGCGATCTTCTCGTGCCACTCCAGGCTGTCGATGGGGTCGTCCGTGGTGCCGATGAAGGCCACGTTGGACTGCTCGATCAGCCCGCGCACGGTGAGCCTGGGATCATTTTGCAGCATCTTCTCGGTGCGCTCCCAGACCTCGTCCACGGTCGCGGCGCTCAGGTAGCCCTCGTAGCCGAAGAACTTGCGCAGCTCCAGGTTGCACCAGTGGTACATGGGGTTGCCGATGGCCAGCTCCAGCGCCTCCGCGAACTTGCGCAACCGCTCCTTCGGGGGCTGATGGCCGGTGACGTAGTCCTCGCTGACGCCGTTGGAGCGCATCACGCGCCACTTGTAGTGGTCGCCGAAGTAGCTGCCGTCGGGATTCTCGCCGCCCAGCCAGACCTGGGTCAGGTTCTCAAAGCGGCGATTCTCGTAGATCTCCCGGGGCGGGATGTGGCAGTGGTAGTCCACCAGGGGCATTTGCTCTGCGTAGTCGTGAAACAGGTGCTTCGCGGTCTCGGTCTCTAAAAGAAAATCCTTGTCCATGAAAGCCTTCATTGTGCATCTGGCGCGGCGCCCCGCGCCCCTCCCTTCCGAATGGTCGTACTGCGTGCCTTCCTTTAATAAGTTCGAAGTCCTAAGTCCTATGTCCCGTTCTATTTGCGCAGATCCCGGCAGCTCTCCGGGGGGAGCCTGTCGGTGATCCGCTTCCAGAGCTTGGTCTCGTGGCCCGGATCTCCCGTGTCCGGCATCAGGTAGGCCTGGCGCTCGGCCACGTAGAGGGCGATACTGTTCTTCAGGCGGCAGGCGCTGTGCAGCTTCTTCCAGGGGTAGGTCTTCTCCTTCCCGCCCGCCGTCACGCGGACGCCCTCCCCAGTCAGCAACAGCTCGTAGGCCACCGGCGAGCCCGCCTGAGAGAGCTTCTTGCAGGCGCGGCGCACCGAGGCGATGTAGCTCCCGACGTACACCAGCGGCAGCGCGATGCCGATTCCCGCCAGCACGCCGCCCAGCAGCGCCGCGCTGTCCAGCTTCCCCACCTGGGTGAAGCACACCGCCGCGAAGGCCAGCAGGATCAGCATGAAAAGAAGCGGCGCGCGATAGCGCTTCTGACGGCGAAAGGTGTCGAAGAGCGCGAACTCCTGAAACACCTTCGGCGTGATTCGCGCCTCCACACGCATGTTCCTCTCCTCCATTGTCGATCCGCCTCCTTCCCCTCGCCTATGTAACTAACATATAATATACATTCTAAATCAGCTCTTGACAAGGGCAAATTGAAACTTTTCAAAATCTGCCCAAATTTTGATTCAAAATTTCTACTAGTATGCTAGTGGACATATCGCTGTGAAAGTGCTAAAATTTAGATATTGAGAAATTATTTTGGTTCAAGTGCTGGACGAAGTTTAAAGAATGTGGTATAGTGTATATATCAAGGCGTTCATTTTGGTTCTAAATGCGCGCAAGCGCATTCATGAATAAACAAAATAGGAGGATTGCCCAATGAAAAAGTTGCTTTCTGTTCTCATGGCTCTTGCTCTGGTACTGAGCCTGGCCGGCGCGGCGCTGGCCGAGGAACCCGTGACCCTGGTTTACGCCGAGGTCAACCCCCTGGATACCATCGTCGGCCAGCTGGCCTCCGACTTCAAGGCCAAGGTTGAGGAGCTCTCCGGCGGCAGCATCACCATCGACCTGCAGCCCAACGGCGTTCTCGGCGCCGAGGCCCAGGTGCTCGACGGCATTCTCGGCGGCGGCACGAGCGTGGACATCTCCCGCATCTCCGCCTTCGCGCTGAGCAGCTACGGCTGCACCAAGGCGACGCTACTGAGCCTGCCCTACACTTTCGTCTCCCGCGACCACTTCTGGGCCTTCGCCAACAGCGATCTGGCGGACGAGTTCCTGGCCGAGCCCCAGACCATCGGCCTGCCGCTGCGCGGCATCTGCTACGGCGAGGAGGGCTTCCGTCACTTCTTCTTCAAGGATCCCGTGGCCTCTATCGAGGACCTGAAGGGCAAGAAGATCCGCGTGTCCGACGACCCGGTCATGACCGGCCTGGTCAACGGCCTGGGCGCCAGCGCCACCGTCGTCTCCTTCACTGAGCTCTACTCCGCGCTGCAGACCGGCGTCTGCGACGGCGCCGAGCAGCCCATCGCCAACTACAAGTCCAACGCCTTCCAGGAGGTCGCTCCCAACCTGCTCCTCGACGGCCACACCCTGGGCGCCGTGCAGCTGGTCATCACCGACAACGCCTGGAACAAGCTCTCCGAGCAGCAGCAGCAGTGGATCATGGAGGCCGGCGAGTATGCCTCCAACCTGAACGCCCAGAACTCCCAGGCCGCCGAGGACGCGGTGCTCGAGGAGCTCAAGGCCGCCGGCATCAACGTCGTCGACGTGCCGGACAAGGCCCCCTGGGCTGAGGCCTGCAAGGACGTCGTGACCGCCCACATGAACGGCAACGACGATCTCTATCAGCAGATTCTGGCCATGGCTCCGTAAGCTTCGCACCAAACTGATCTGACTCCGAAAGGGGAGTGCAGGGTTCCCCCTGTACTCCCCCCTTTGCATATCCCACCACTCGCGAGAAAGTGCGCTTTCCCGCGATTATGAAAGGAGCGAGTGGTTCAAATGCCGAAGATCTTCCAAACGCTGGACAAGATTCGGCCCGTCTACGACGTGGCGTATAAAGTGATCATGTTCATCTGCAAGATCCTTCTGATTGTCGATATCCTCGTCACGTCCTTCGCGGTGCTGGGACGCTACGTGCCCTTCATCCCCGATCCCGCCTGGACGGAGCAGGTGGTGCTGACCTGCATGGTCTACATGGCCGTGCTCTCCGCCACGCTGGCCATCCGCAAGAACGCCCACATCCGCATGACCGCGCTGGACCGCTACCTGCCGAAGAAGCTCATCATGGTGCTGGACGTGCTGGCGGACGTGG
>CANQGC010000335.1 GCA_947600345.1 uncultured Clostridia bacterium | reverse complement strand
TCTCCTCGAAGCCGAAGCGCTTGAGTCCGTCGGTCAGCGAGTTCAGCGTCATCTGCACGCCGTTCACCAGCGCGCCGCTCTCCCCCGCCTTCTCGGCGGCGTCCAGCGCCCGCTCCAGGTTGTCGATGGCCGGCAGGATCGCCGCGATGGTCTCGCGCAGGCCGTCCTCGTAGCCGTCGCTGCGGGCGGTCTGGTTCCTGCGCTTGAAGTTCTGGAAGTCCGCCTGCGTCCGGCGCAGCGAGTCCAGATACTCATCGCGCTGCCTGACCGCGGTCTCCAGCGCCGCCTGCCACTGCTCGACGGAGAACTCCTGCTGGGGCTCATCCGCGGTGGTCTGGGCGCCATCCTGTCCGGCCGGGGCCTCCGGCGCGGC
Organism: uncultured Clostridia bacterium; assembly: GCA_947600345.1. Classification (GTDB taxonomy): domain Bacteria; phylum Bacillota; class Clostridia; order Christensenellales; family Aristaeellaceae; genus SFTH01. Next base: position 2,902 of record CANQGC010000335.1, on the reverse strand, counting down.
CTGCTCGCCCTCGGCGACCGGCTCCTGAACCGCCTCCTCGGGATTGGGGTTGGCCGCGTTCTTGTCCTTCTTCTTCATGCTCTGCTTCCTTTCAAAGGTTTGCTTCTATCGGTTGGTGAGCAGCTCGCTCATGGCCCGGCTCATGAACTCCAGCACCGGGATCACCCGGTTGTAGTTCATCCGCGTGGGCCCGATGATGCCCAGCGCGCCGGTGGTCTGGTCGCCGACCCGGTAGCGGGCGGTGACCACGGAGCAATCGCTCATGTCGGGGCCGTTCTCCGCGCCGATGTGGATCGTGACCTCCATGCCGCCGCCGCGGTTCATCAGCGCCCGCAGCTTGTCCTTGCTCTCCAGCACCGCCAGGAAGTTCTTCGCCTTCTCCACGTCGGCATACTCCGGGTAGTTGAGCAGCTTGCTGCTCCCACCCACCACCACCTCGGTGGAATCCTCGGCCTCGAGCTTCTTCTCGATCACCCGCAGCGTCTCGCCCATGAGCCTGCGGTTGTTTTCCGCGTCGCGCAGAAGCTCCGAGAAGGTCTGGCGCACGGCCTCCAGCGGCTTGTCGGCCAGGCGCTCGGTGAGCATGCGGCTGATGGAGTAGAGATCGTCGGAATCCAGGCCGTCGGGCACGCGGATCAGCGCGTCCTTGACGATGCCCAGGTTCGTGACGATGATCATCAGCGCCGTCTCCTCCGCCACGGGCACCAGCTGGATGTGCCGGATGCGCAGCGTGCCGAGCTTCGGGGCCACGATCACCGAGGTGTACTGGGTGGCGTCCGCAAGCACGGTCGCCGCTCCCCGGATCACCGCGTCCACCTGGGCGCCCCTGGACTGCATGTAGTCGTGGATGCGCTCCCGCTCGTCGCTGCTGAGCTTGCCCACCTTCATCAGGTGGTCGACGTAGAGGCGGTAGGCCTTGTCCGAGGGCACGCGGCCCGCCGAGGTATGGGGCTGGTCCAGATAGCCCAGCTCCTCCAGATCGCTCATCTCGTTGCGGATGGTGGCCGGGGAGAAACCCACGCCCGACTTCCGGGAGATCGTCCGCGATCCCACCGGCATCGCCGTGGTGATGTAGTCGTCGATGATGGCCTGCAGGATCAGAAACTTTCGCTCGTCCAGCGGCATCGCCTCATCCCTCCCCTCCGAAGCGTTCGTCTGTCCTCGTCTCGAGCTGTTAGCACTCTAATCAATCGAGTGCTAAGCTCTGCATATAATCTAGCACCAGCCCCGGCGTTTGTCAATAGCTGGGCGCGAATTTCCATGTTAATTATTTATTATGTGTCGCTTCCGCCCGATCGCTTCCATTATATAATCCTTCGCCCGCTCCTTCGCCGGCATACATGCTTGATTTTGGCAATTCTCCATGTAAAAAATCCGTAATCCCTTGCAACCCGCCCACCTTTGTGCTATAATGACTGTTGTGTGACGAATCGGATGCCAGTTCCGCCGGAGTGCTGACAGTCCGATCAGAGTGAGGTGAAAACCATGAAGGAAAATATCCATCCGAATTACGGCAAGGCAATCGTTCGCTGCGTCTGCGGCGAAACCTTTGAAACGGGCTCCACGAAGAAGGAGTTGCGCGTCGATATTTGCTCGAAGTGCCATCCCTTCTACACGGGCAAGCAGAAGCTGGTCGACACCGGCGGACGCGTGGACCGCTTCAAGAAGCGCTACGGCATGTAGCAAGCGCAAAGCACCGGGAGCAGTATCTTCCGGTGCTTTGGCTCTTTAAGCGCTTCGTCAAAACTCGCAGACCGGCGAATGCGCCCGGTCTTTTTTTCATTGCGCCTGGATTCTACGCGGTCGATTGGGGGAAACGCTTATGGCAAAGCTCAGGCACTTCAGCGCCACAGCGGTGGCGGAAGGCGTGCGCCTGGAGGTGGGCAAGTACACGGTGTTCGCCGTGCGCAACGCCCAGAAGGACATCTCCGTGCGCATGCGCAGGGAGCCGCGCAAGTTCCTGCGCGCCTGCATGGCCATCCCCTTCGTGCGGGGAATCGCCCGCTTGATTCGCGACGTCCTGCGCTTCTTCGACGGGCTGAGCGAATCCGCCGAGCTCGACCCGCAGCACCCCGTGCGCGGAAACTGCGTCGAGCGCTTCATCGCCCGGATACTGCACATCTATCCCCAGACCATCGTGACCCTGGTCAGCGCCATCATGATCCTGCCCGTCGCCCTCATCTGCCTCTACGCCGCGCCCGCGGGCGCCGCGCTCCTGTTCGAAAGCCTGTTCATGCCGTCCCGGCTGGCGCTCAATCTGCTGGTGGCGCTGGTGCGGATAATGGGGGTGCTGCTGAGCGTCGCCGCGCTGTGCAGGCTGCGCGTGTTCAAGCGGCTGTCGATGTACAAGGGCGCGATCAACAAGGTCATCAACTGCTACGAGTGCCGCGACGAGGTGAGCGTGGAGAACATCGCCACCTACCCCATACTCACCCGGCGCAGCGAGCCCGCCTTCGTGCTGTGCGTGCTGTGCATATCGCTGCTGCTGTTCCCGCTGATCCGGCCGATGAACTTCCTGTTCACGGCGCTTCTGCGCGTCGCCATACTGCTGGGCGTGGCCGCGCTGTTCGACGAACCCTTCCTGGCGCTGGAGGAGGCGCGCATGACCAAGGGCGTGTGGATTGCCCGCGCACCCATCGATTTCATCCAGCATATGACGACGCTGGAGCCCCACCCCCAGATGCTGGAGGTGGCGGTGTGCGCCTTTGAGGCCGCCATGGGCAAGTCCCAGGACGAGCTGGAAGCGGAGGTGACCGAGGTTGACGATCTCGGAGTGGATGTCGCATGCGATTGATTCGCTGCGCGCGTCGGGCTGCCCCGACCCGGAGATCGACGCCCGCTGGATCGCCGAGGACGTGCTGGACATGCGCGCGCATGTCCAGCACGTCCTCGGCGATCCAGC
>CANQGC010000334.1 GCA_947600345.1 uncultured Clostridia bacterium | reverse complement strand
TACTGGAGGTAAGTCGAGAAAGTTGCAAGCAGCAGATGGCGGAAAAGGCATCGCCCGACGCGCCGCCGTTCTGTGCGGTGGTGCCTTAAGGCTCGTTTGGCTTACGTTGAAATTGCGCGCCCCTCGGCCGGAGCGGAGGCGCGGCGTTCGGAAGCCAAAACGAAGCGCGGGGCTTCCGGCCTCGATTCTGCGAGTTCGGAAGTCCCGCGGTACGTCTCTGGGAAGCCTCTCGGCAGCCTGAAGGGTGGCTCAGCTCTTCTTGCCCCACTCCTTCATGGGCTTGAAGAAGCTCTCCAGCACCGGCACCAGCACGAAGGCCACCAGGCCGCTGGTGAAGCCGCCGTTGTAGAGGTTGAAGCCGCCGTGGATGGCCGGGACGCTGGTCACCAGGCAGTAGTGCAGCACGCCCGCCACGATGCCCGCGATGGGGCCGTACACGCCGGACACCGGCGCCAGGCCGCTGGCGAAGCACGCGCCCACCACGATGGCCTGGGCGTTGATGGCGTTCGCGCCGAAGAGGGAGCCGACCCAGTAGCCGATCAGTATCGGCAGCACGTTCAGCGGCGTCGCGCCCGCCGCGCAGAAGGCCAGCATGCACCACACCACGCCGAAGGTCGGGCCGGTGAAGGTCGCGCCGATCAGGTTGTAGTAGGCCAGTATGAACAGCCCGTACACGCCGAAGTTGATCACCGTCGCGCCGATGCCATACTTGGCGGCGAAGTCCGCCTTGTGGCCGGAGTCGAGCAGCAGCTTGCCGTAGCCCTTGCCGCCGCCCAGCAGTATGCCCAGCGCGATGCACAGCACAAAGCAGACGATCGCCAGCACGTTGCACACCGCCTTGCTGCCCTCGCCCAGCGTGGCGGCGATGGCCGGAGCCTCATTGCCGATGGCCTTGTACATGATGGCGAAGATCATCAGGCAGAGGAAGCCCGCGGCCGGGCCGGCGTTGTACAGGTCGAATCCCTTGTGGAAGTTCTGGGCGTGGGCGCAGAGCGCGGGCATGGAGAACCCCACGACGATGCCGATCACCAGCGCGAGCACAACGCCCAGAAGCGTCACGCCGTGCGCCTCCTCCGGGCCCAGCGGATAGCGGAACAGCACCTCGCTCACCAGCGGCGCGAGCGCCGTGCAGAACATCGCCATGTTGACGTTCTTGGCGAAGGGCTGGCGCTTGACGAGGGAGTACAGGAACGTGCCCAGTATGAAGGGCCAGATGTTCAGGATGTTGATGCCGAAGAAGCTGAACCCCACGGTGAGCATGTAGGCCGCCACCGTGCCGCCGGACGCCGTCGCGCCGGGCAGCCAGGTCATCAGGTTGCAGACCAGCCCCACCAGCGCCACGTTCAGGAAGCAGCCGGACACGCTGCCGATCTCATTGAAGAAGTAGTCCTTCGTCAGCAGCGAGGGCTTCGACACGATGCGGCCCAGGCCGGAAAACATCTCGCTCAAATCGGGCGAGCACAGCGCCCCAATCAGAAACGCCAGCGAAAACGCCGAAAGCACGATCTTCAAAATATCGCTCGCGCTCTTCTTGCGCAGCATCTCAATCATGAAACTCCCTCCCTCATGTGAAAGGCCCGCCCGCCTGACGCGACGGGCGGGGAAAAGATTTGGCTTGCCTCAGGTTTACTTGCACTTGCGCGCCGCGGCCTCGACCACGTGGCCGATCAGCACGGAGGTGGTGACGGAGCCGACGCCGCCGGGAACCGGGGTGATGGCCTCGACGATGGGCTCGACCTCCTCGAACACCGCGTCGCCCGCGATGGCGCCCTTGCCGCCCTTGGAGTTCGGCTTCTCGGGATCCCAGTTGATCGAAACGTCGATCACGATCTGGCCCGGGCGCACGAAGTCCTTCGTCAGCGACCTGAGCACGCCGGCGGAGGTCACCAGGATGTCCGCCTTCTTCGCGATTTCGGCGGTGTTGACGGTGCGGGTGTGGCAGACCGTCACGGTGGCGTTCTTGCCCATCAGCATCATCGCGGCGGGCTTGCCCACGACCAGCGAGCGGCCGATCACCACGGCGTTCTTGCCCTTGCAGTCGATGCCGTAGTAGTCCAGAATCTCCATGCAGGCCTGGGGCGTGCAGGGCGCGAAGCCCAGGTCATTCCGGCCTTCGAACACGCCCGCGTTGGACAGGTCCGTCATGCAGTCCACGTCCTTGGCCGGGTCCAGCGTGTTGCAGATCTCGTTCTGATCCGCCTTCAGGTGCTTGGGCAGCGGGCGGAACATCAGCACGCCGTGGATGGAGTCGTCGGCGTTGAGCTTCTTGATCTCGGCGATCAGCGCCTCCTTGGTCACGTCCTCGGGCAGCACGAACTTCTCGACCTCCACGCCGATCAGCTCCGCGCGCTTGGTCGCGCCGTTCTCATAGGAGAGGTCGGACGGATTCTCGCCGCAGCGCAGGATGCCCAGCTTCGGCGTGACGCCCTTCGCCTTCAACTCCGCCACCTGCGCCTGCAGCTTCGCGTTCAGCGCGGCGGTGACTTCCTTGCCCAGTAACTGCTTTGCCATGGTTATCTCCTCCAGATTATCGTATTAGAAGAAATTCGCGCGAACGGAGGCGAAGATTTCGTCCGCCATCGCGCAGTACTTGTCCAGCATGCCGTTGGCCTTGGCGTTCATCTCCTCGGCCACCGCGCGGTTCTTGAGGCTCTTGGTGTTGATGAACACGTTGAGCGAGGCGCTCTGCAGCGCCGCCTTGCAGCACACCGCGCCGCAGCCGGCGTCGGACACCGCCAGGCGGGAGCCCTTCGCGGCGAACACGCTGATCGCCTCGATGGCTTCGCAGCACAGCTCCATGATCTTCATCGGCACCTGGCAGGCCACGATGGTGGCGTCCTCCAGGATCTTGTCCCGATTCGGATCGTCTTTCGGGATGCCGTAGGCCTTCGCCAGCGGCTCGAAGCCCACCGCGTCGGCCGGAACCTGGTCCAGCAGCTCGGTCTGCAGGCCGTCGCACTTGGCCTTCAGCGCGATGATCTCCGCCTCCACGTCGGCATACTTCTTCTTGCCGACGGTCAGCGAGCCCACCATGTTGCCCAGCGCGGTTCCAATCGCGCCCACCAGCGCCGCCGCGCCGCCGCCGCCCGGAACGGGCGCATTGCTCGCCAGCACCTCCACGAATTCGCGGCAGGATTTCTGCGTAAAGTCCATAACTCATCTCTCCTTTATCGAGTCATGATTTCGAGTCATGATTTAGAAAATATGGGTGACATTGCTGCCACCCATATGGGGTATCTCCCCTCTCCGATTAGAACAGGCCAGAAACCTTGCCGGTCTCGGTGTCCACGTCGATGCGGCGG
>CANQGC010000333.1 GCA_947600345.1 uncultured Clostridia bacterium | reverse complement strand
CGCCCAGCGACTTCGCGCCCGCCTTCGGCTGGGCGTAGACGCTGATCGTCGTGGGCACGACGTAGACGGTCGTGGGGCTGATCTCCTCGATCAGCGCGCCGTCGTCGATCTTATTGTCGGACAGGCTGTCGGTCTGGACGTAGGCGAAGCCGCCGCCGTTGAGCGCGACGCGGGCCCATCGCTCGTCGCTGGATATGCAAACCACCATCAGGCTGGCGTTCTGCGCCACGGTGGCGCTGACCTTCGCGTCGGTGGAGGGCTTGGCGTAGAGCTTGACGCTCTTGTCCCGGGCGTAGAAGGCGCGGTTGAGCGTGTTGGGATCCTTGGCGCTCAAACCGCCGGGATCGCAGTAGCCCACCGCGTCGCCGTCGCCGCGCACCTTGCTCCAGCCGTCCGAGGTGCCGATCATGGACAGGGACTGGCCCAGATACATGGTGCCCAGCAGCTTCGAGCTCTCCGATGCCGAAGCGTAGACGGGCAGGGAGGTCGATATCACGAAGACGGTCTTCGCGTCCGGCGTCTTCTCGGCGCTGACGTGCTCGGCGCGGATGTAGGCGTACTTGCTTCCGTTCTTCAGCCGCACCCAGCCTCCATCCGGCGTGATGGCCACGGCGGTGAAGGAGGCGTTTTTCTTGAGCTTTGTCCACACGGCGGCGTCGGACAGCGGCAGGCGGTAGACCGGCGCGTTGTCGGTGTTGACGTAGACGGTGCGCGCGTAGGTGTTGGGGTCCTCGGTGGTCAGGCTGTCGGTCTGGCACCAGCCCTTGGCGCCGGAGCTCGTCTTCACGGAAATCCAGCCGCCCGAGGGCGCGGCCGTGTAGGTCAGGTGTTCGCCGTAGGGGATCGTATCCAGCACCTTCGATGCGGAGGACGCGCTCTGGTGCACCGTCGCCGCGTTGGACGAGACGTAGGCCGTACCGCTCGTGGGCGCGGGCGTGGGCGTCGCTCCCGCGGTGGGCGTGGCCGAGGGGGCCGCGCCGGAGGAGAGGTACTCGCTGCGCATGTAGCCGTACTTCGAGCCGTTCTTCAGCCGCGTCCACTCGCCGTCCGGGGTGACAGCCACGGCGGTGAAGGAGGCGTTCTTCTTGAGCTTCGCCCAGACCGCCGCGCCGGACACGGGCTTCTTGTAGATGGGCGCGTTGGCGGCATTGACGTACACGGTGCGGTTGAGCGTGTTCGGGTCCGCGGAGGAGAGGCCGCCGGTCTGGCAGTAGCCGGTCTTGCCGGCGCTGTTCCTGACCTGCGCCCAGCCGCCGTCGACGGAGAGGCACTGCACGCTCTGGCCGTAGTAGATGTCGCCGCGCGAGCTCGAGGATGTGGATGCCTTGGCGTAGATGTGCACCACGGTCGCCACCGCGTAGACCGTCCCGGCCTGGGTGGCCGGCGTGGCGCTGGGCCGGGGGGCGGGGCTGGCGGTGGGGGCGGAATCCGCGGTGGTCAGGTGCCGGGCCTGGATGTAGCCGAACTTCTTGCCGTTCTTGATGCGCACCCAGGCGTTGTCCCGCGTCATCGCCACGGCGGTGTAAGCCGCTCCCTTCCGGAGCTTCGCCCATACGGACAGGCTCTCGTCGGGGCGCTTGTAGACCGGCGCGCTGTCGGTATTGACCACGGCCGAAACGTTCATGGTGTTGGGATTGGCGTTGGAGAGGCCGTCGAGCTTGCAGTAGCCGGTCTTGCCGCTGTGCTTGACCTTGGCCCAGCCTCCGTCGCCCGAGGACACGAGGCTCATGCTCTCGCCGTAGGAGGCGACGCCCAGGGCCTTGGCAGAGTCGGAGGCGGATTTGTAGATGGTGAGGGTGTTCGCGACGACGTAGACCGCGCTGCTCGCGGCCCGGGCGGACGGAACGACAGCGAAGGCGCCTGCGAGCACGCAGAGCGCCAGGGCCAGACCGATCAGCCGCCTCATCATTCGTATACCCCCGGAGCCGTTCGAGATAACGGCGATGATAATTTCCGCATTTACATGATAATTTCCACACTTACAATTATAGGAAACGGGGGCCGGGAAATCAACGCGGAGGGTGGACGATGCACCGATAAAAGCGAGGCAAAGCTGGAACAAAAATATGACGCGAAGCGAACACTTCGCGCCATCAAAGGAAGTTCTGTGAAGATTACGCCCTGCCGAAGCCCAGACTCGCCAGGAAGCGGAGCAACCCCGCCTCGCCCTCGGGGGTCTGCTTGTAGACGCCCGCGTCGGCCAGCACGGCGGCGCACTTGGCGGCCAGGCCGTCGCGCAGGATCGCCTGCGCCTCCTCGGGAGTGTGGTTTGCGCCGCGCGCCTCGACCAGCTCGCGCACCCAGGCGTAGTGCTTGGCCAGCGGGGAATCCTCCGCCAGGGCATCGCCGATGGGCTTCGCGCCGGTCAGGTAGTCCTCCAGGCCCTTCAATTCCGTCACCAGCCGCCCGGGCAGTATGAACAGGCCCATGACCTCGATCAGGCCGATGTTCTCCTTCTTGATGTGGTGCAGCTCCGCGTGGGGGTGGAACAGCCCCAGCGGGTGCTCCGGCGTGGTGCGGTTGTTGCGCAGCACCAGGTTCAGCCGGTACCTGCCGCCGTCCATCCGGGCGATGGGCGTGATGGTGTTGTGGGGCACGCCCTCGGTCTCGGCGTAGATCTCGCAGGCCGGGTCCGACCAGCCGCGCCAGGCGGTGAGCATGCGGTCCGCCATCTCGATGAGCGCCTCGCGGTTCTCGCCGCGCAGGCAGACGCAGGTCATCGGCCAATCCGCCACCCAGGCCTCGATCGAGGGATCGGGGGAGCGCAGCGGGATGCGCACGCCGACCTTGTCCATCGGAAACACGTGGCCGCCGCCCTGGAAGTGGTCGTGGGAGAGGATCGAGCCGCCCACGATGGGCAGATCGGCGTTGGAGCCCATGAAGTAGTGGGGAAACTGCTCCACGAAGTCCAGCAGCCGCACGAAGCTGCCCCGGTCGATCTTCATCGGGATGTGCTCCCGGTTGAAGGCGATGCAGTGCTCCGGGTAGTAAGCGTAGGGGGAGTACTGCAGATACCAGGGCGCGCCGCCCAGTGTGATGGGCGCGACCCGGTGGTTCTGGCGCGCGGGGAAGCCGATGCGGCCCGCGTAGCCGGGGTTTTCGATGCAGAGCATGCAGCGGGGGTAGCCCGTCTGCCTGGCGTTGCGGGCGGCGGCGATGTCCCGGGGATCCTTCTCCGGCTTGGACAGGTTGATGGTGATCTCCAGCTCCCCGGCGGGGGAGTCGTGGGTGAAGGCCACGTTCTTCGCGATGCGGTCCACGCGGATGTAGTCCACGTCCCGGCACAGCTTGTAGAAGTAGTCCGTGG
>CANQGC010000332.1 GCA_947600345.1 uncultured Clostridia bacterium | reverse complement strand
CATGCCGATCGGCGTGATCCCGGTCGATTCCATCTTCACCCCGATCCGCAAGGTGAGCTACTCCGTCGAGGACACCCGCGTCGGCCAGGTCACGGACTACGACAAGCTGACGATCGAGGTTTGGACCAACGGAAGCATACTGCCGAAGGAGGCGCTGGCCTCCGCGGCCCAGATTCTCACCAACAACATGCGCCTGTTTATCGACCTGACTGTGAACGTTGTCCGCGTGGATTACGCGGAGCAGGAGGACGACAAGAAGGAGAAGGTTCTCGAGATGACCATCGAGGAGCTCGACCTCTCCGTCCGCGCGTTCAACTGCCTCAAGCGCGCCGGCATCAATACGGTGGCGGAGCTCGTGCAGCGCAATCAGGAGGACATGATGAAGGTGCGCAACCTCGGCAAAAAGTCGCTTGAGGAAGTGGAACAGAAGCTCATCGCTCTGGGCCTGGCTCTCAAGTCGAGCGAGGAATGATACCGATATAAGCATTCAAGGGAGGAACAAGACAATGGCCCATCGCAAACTGGGACGGCCGTCCGACCAGAGGCAGGCGATGCTTCGCAATCAGGTGACGAACCTGATCTGGTACGGAAAGATCGAGACCACCCTCGCGCGCGGCAAGGAGGTTCAGTCCATCGCTGAGCATCTGATCACCATCGCCATGCGCCAGTGTGACAATACCGTCGAGGTCACCAAGAAGACCAAGAACGACAAGCAGCAGATCGTGGAACTGACCGTGGCCAACGACGCCCCCGAGCGCCTGGCTGCCCGCCGCCGCGTGATGTCCTACCTGTACGAGATTCCCGCCGTGCAAAACAAGGACGAGGATCGCGACGACTTCAAGGCCCGCAAGAAGCAGGTCAAGCATCCCGTCGTGGAGAAGCTTTTCCGCGAGATCGCGCCGAAGTACAAGAAGCGCGCCGAGGAGAAGGGCCAGGGCGGCGGCTACACCCGCATCGTCCGCAAGGGCCCCCGCCGCGGCGACGCCGCCGAGATGGTAATTCTCGAGCTGGTCTGAGCATTGATAAAATGAGAGCCGGTACATGCGCACCGGCTCTCAGCTTGTTTTGGAGAAGAAGGGCCAGGAAAAAGCGCGGCAGCAGAAGGGAGAATCCAAGGAACCTCAGGTTCCTTGGCAGGAATTCTTAAGGGACAGAGTCCCTTAAGCGTAGCCCTCGTAGCCCCAGCGGCCCGCGCGCGAAGAATCAATCGTTTTTCGTACCAATCTTTTCGATGACCAAAATGCGCGGGCCGCACGCGGCGCAGACTCGGAGTGGAAAGCGGTAGCTTTCCACCGCCGAGACAGCCGCACTAACTTTCAAAAACGTTGCGAATCATAGCCAAGGCTGCGGCGGGGCTGCCTCTCGAGAGGCAGCCCCGCTCTGTACAATCGCGGCGTTAGCATGCACACCGCTTATGCGAAAGGTATAGTTTGCTCTTTTGGCGCGAAAAGCTCCCGCTTTCCGCGCCAAAAACTCGCTTCGTGCCGGCCCACGCATAGTGGCGATGGAACGATAGTTCGCATGGATGAAGCTTTGATTGATTTGCGCGGCTCGGCTGGGAGACGCTAGGCTCCGCCCAGACCCGTTTCGGGCGCTGCCCGGACCTTCTTAAGGGACGCTGTCCCTTAAGAATCCTGCGGCGCACCGGCTCAAATCTTCGATTTGAGCCGGTGTGGTTTGCCCTTCGGGCAGACTTGGAAACCCTTTGGGTTTCCAACCTTCAAGGAACCTGAGGTTCCTTGGATTCTCCCTTCTGGAGGCGCTACTGCGCATCCAGCGCGCGCCAGCACAGCGCCCAGTCGTAGCCGGTGGGTGCGCTTGAGCGGAGGGTTAGCTCTGCTTCGCGCAGGGCGGGGGCGTACTCCGGCTCTTCCGCCGCGAGCTCGCGCAGCGTGGGGAGGACGTCGGGGGAGAGTTGGGCCAGGTCGTCCACGTCCAGCGCCTCGAGCGCGCCGGAACGGTGGGCGGCGACGTTGAGCTCGGCGATGCGGGCGTCCGGGTTTGCGTAGTTGAACGCCAGCCAGGTGGCGATGGCGAAGATCGCCAGGCCTCTGCATACGCGAAGCTTCGGCCGGGCGCACTTGGCGAGCGCGGCCAGCAGCGCGGCGGCGATGGCCAGCATGCCCCAGAGCGTGACCATGCGCAGCAACGTCCAGCCGAACGCGCGGATATAGAGCGCCATCCGCCAGGCCGCCAAGCCGAGGATGCCAGCCGTCAGCAGCGTCACCAGCGCGGCGAGGATGCGCAGCGGAGTGCTGTCCGGACGCAGCGAGAGTGAAGGCAATGCCACCAGCAGCGACAGCAGCGCCACCAGCACCAGCTGGAAGAAGCCCGCCCGGGCGCTCCGGGCGTAGCTGGCGGGCAGCGCGCGCAGGGAGCGAAACTGCACCCAGAGGAACGACGCGTAGAGCGCGCACAGCGCCGCAAGCACCACGCCGAGCGTCAGCGCGCTGGGGGCGAGGTGGCGCGCCCGCGGCTTCGGCTCCGCCCAGCGGGTCAGGCCGTAGAGGAAGGCAAACAGCGCGAGCGTCAGCAGCAGGGTGAAGCCCAGCTTGCACAGGCCGATGGGCAGGTCCTCAAGTCGGATGCCGTTGAAGAGGCCTTCGATCAGCCCGGCGAAGGCCGCGTCCGCGTCGCAGAGCAGCAGTGCCGCCGCGCCCGCCACCGGCACGCACAGCGCCAGGCCCAGCAGCAGCGCAGCCAGGTTCCTGCGCCCGCCCGACGCGCGCAGCCCCGCCAGCGCCCGCAGCGGCGCGAGGAGGTGGGGGAGGGTGCCCGCGAACAGCCTGCGCGCCGAGCCCAGCAGTCCCTGCGCGGAGAGCAAATCCTCTCCGCCCGCCAGCGAGTAGGCCGCCGTGGCGGCGAGCCCGATCAGCACGGGAAAGTTCATCAGCCGCAGCGCGTCGTCGGCGAAGATGCCGTAGCACGCCGCCAGCAGCGCCGCCGAGATCAGCGGGATCAGGCTTCGCCGCAGATGCTTCGTCCCCGCGACGAGCAGGCACAGCCCCAGCAGTCCCCAAGCGCTCAGCGCCCATCCGATCCCCGGCAGGTGTCCCGAGTCCGAGAACAGCCAGCCGTAGACGAAGCCCGCGGCCATCCCCGCCGCGCCCGCCAGCGCGATCCACTCGCGGCGGCTGAAGTGCACGCGCTCCCGGGGCCTCTCCGGGGAAATATCCACATAGTTCAGCTCCTTTTCCATGCCTCAATCCTCCATTCTTGCACGCGCGGCGCGCAGCAAGGCCAGCCGCCGGGCAGACCGTCCCGATACTCATTGTCAGAAGTGCGGCACAGCAGGCCGCCGCAAATAATTTTTTCATAA
>CANQGC010000331.1 GCA_947600345.1 uncultured Clostridia bacterium | reverse complement strand
CCGCCGTAGGCCCCGGCGTTCATCGCGCAGCCGCCGCCCAGCGTGCCCGGTATGCCGCTGGCGAACTCCAAACCGGTCAGGCCCGCCTCCTGGGCGACGGACGCCACCCGCGCCAGCGGCGCGCCCGCCTGGGCGATCAGCTTCGTCCCCTCCACGCGCACGACGGAGAAGGGCTCGCCCATGACGATGACCAGGCCCGGAATGCCGCCGTCGCGCACCACCAGGTTCGAGCCGTTGCCCACCAGCTGCACCGGCGCGCCCGCCGCCTTCGCCGCGTCCAGCGCCGCGAGCAGCTCCCGCGCGCTCGCCGGGAAGAACATCAGCTCCGCCGGGCCGCCCACCCGGAAGGTGGTGTGGCGGGACATGGGCTCATTCTCCAATAGCCGCTCCGGCGCCAGCGCGCGCAGCGCCTCCGCAAGTTTTTGCATATCCATGCTCCTTTGCTCGAAAGTCGAATCAGAAGTTGAAGTAGATGAAGGGGTTGTAACTGTTGAGCGAGATGTAGCTCAGCGAAACCACCGTCAGCGCCACCAGCAGCACCGCGCCCACGATCTGCACCAGCGCCTCGTTCACGTGGAGCTTCTGGACGATGAAGTCCCGCACCGGCAGGCCGCAGACCAGCGCCGCCAGGAAGAACCACATCGACTCCTTGAACAGCACGCCGGTCACGCTGTTCCACAGCGGCGCGCCGCTCAGGCCCAGCAGAGACCCGTACATCGACCAGGCGTGGGGCAGGTTGTCGCAGCGGATCATCACCGTGAAGAACACGACCAGCACCATGGCGTAGACGTGGCCGATGGGGTGCTTCTCCATCCACTTGCCCATGCCGGTGAAGCGCTCGATGGCCAGGATCACGAAGAAGCCGATGCCCCAGAGCACGTAGGTCCAGGCCGCGCCGTGCCAGAGACCGGTCAGCGCCCAGACCATGAACATGTTGAACAGCAGGCGGGGCTTGCTCACCCGGCTGCCGCCCAGCGGGATGTAGACGTAGTCCTGGAACCAGGAGGTCAGCGAGATGTGCCACCGCCGCCAGAAGCCCGCCACCGACTTCGACGTGAAGGGATAGCGGAAGTTCTCCAGGAAGTGGAAGCCGAACATCTTGCCCAGGCCGATGGCCATATCGGAGTAACCGGAGAAGTCGTAGTACACCTGCATCAGATACGCCGCCGCGGCGATCCAAGCGCCGCCCACGGAGAGCTGAGAGCGCTCCAGGCCGAAGAAGGTGTCCACCAGCAGGCCCAGCGTGTTGGCCAGCATCGTCTTCTTGCACAGGCCCACCAGGAAGCGGTGCACGCCGGAGGTGAAGTCGTGGATGTTCTCCTTCCGGCCCTCGATCTCGTCCGCCACGGTCTGGTAGCGCACGATCGGGCCCGCGATCAGCTGCGGGAAGAAGGACACGTACAGGCAGACGTTGATGAAGTTCCGCTGCACCTTGCCGTCGCCCCGGTAGACGTCGATCACGTAGCTCATCGCCTGGAAGGTGAAGAACGATATGCCGATGGGCAGCGCGATCTCCGGCACCGGGAAGGAAACGTTGAACCAGGCGTTGATGTTGCGCAGCAGCCACACCAGATACTTGAACACGCCCAAGAGGCCCAGGTTCATCACGATCGCCAGCACCAGCGCCAGCTTGGCGCGGCCCCGGTCCGGCTTCCGCTTCTCCCGGTCCACCCACAGCGCGAACAGCCAGTTGAAGAATATGGAGGCCAGCATCACGAACACGAAGCGCGGCTGCCCCCAGGCGTAGAAGCCCAGCGACGCCAGCGTCAGGAAGATGTTGTTCACCTTGCGCCAGCGCCAGAAGACGGCGTAGCCGATCAGCACCGCCGTCATGAAGAAGTACAGGAAGACATTGCTGGAAAAGACCATCGGGATTCTCCTTGCTTAATGTATGCGAGCGCGGCGAGCCGCGCCATAAAAGCTTGCCAATTTTATTGACAAAATTTTATTGACGCGCTATAATAATGGCAGAGGGTGGCTACCTCGGAGCCAATCACCTGTTGGCGATCTAAAAATGAACCGCCGTGTAATAGCGATACACGGCGGTTCGACTGTCTACTTTGTGATTATTTCTTTCCCAGCTTGAATGCCGAGAGAACCAGACCGATGACGGTCAGGATGATCATGATGATCTCGTAATCACGCATATCATCACCTGCTTTCGTTTATGGTTGGTTTCCCGAGGAAAACCAAGTCGGCCTTTGGCCGACCGCACAATTCGAATTGAAAATTTGAATTGTGTGCCTTATGCGCAACAGGTGAAATCAAACTCCGTGTGCCCTCTGCCATGCTGCCGAAGCAGCATTCCCATTATAGCATCGGAAGGAAGCCGCGTCAAGCACGCGAACCTCCTCCGATGCCTTTGTTTTTAACGAAGCTTCACTCCCCCAGCGCGGCCACGGCCTCGGAAAGCTCTTCCCAGGTTTCGTACAGCGCGTCCATGCCCTCCTGGGCCTCCCGGTGCTCCCGGGCGACGGACTGGGCCAGCGCGGCGTCCTTATACGTCTCCGGGTCGGCCATCTTGGCCTCGAGCTCGGCGATGCGGGCCTCGGCGGCGGCGATGCCGTCCTCGGCGGCCTTCAGCTTCGCATGCAGCGCCTTCGCGCCCTCCTTCTTCAGGCGCTCCTTGCGCTTCTCCTTGTCGATCTGGGTGCGGGTCTTGCCGGAGTACGCCTCCTCGGCCTGCCCGGCCTCCTCGAGGCGCTTCTTCTCCAGGTAGTCGTCGTAGTTTCCGATGTACTCCTTCGCGCCGTCCGCCGACATCTCGATCACCCGGTCGGCCACACGGTTGATGAAGTAGCGGTCGTGGGAGACGGTGAGGATCGTGCCCTCGAAGTCCTCCAGCGCGCCCTCCAGCACCTCGCGGCTGTCCATGTCCAGGTGGTTCGTCGGCTCGTCCAGCAGCAGCAGGTTGTCGTGGCGCAGCATCAGCTTCGCCAGCGACACTCGCCCCTTCTCGCCGCCCGAGAGCGTGTGGATGGGCTGGAACACGTCGTCGCCGGTCAGCAGAAACAGCGCCAGCACCCCGCGCACCCGGTCGAGCTCCAGGCGCGGAAAGTCGTCCCAGACCTCGTTGAGGATGTCCTTGTCGGGATGCAGCTTCGTCTGGTGCTGCTCGTAGTAGCCCAGGTCGACGTTCGCGCCGAACACCACCGTGCCGCGATCCGGCGGAAGCTGGCGAGCGATGATGTTGAGCAGCGTCGACTTCCCCACGCCGTTCGGCCCGATGATGGCCACCCGGTCGCCCGCGCGCAGGTGCAGGTTGAAGTCGCGAAACAGCTCGCGGCCGTCGAAGCCCTTGGCCAGGTCGCGCACCAGCAGCACGTCGTCG
>CANQGC010000330.1 GCA_947600345.1 uncultured Clostridia bacterium | reverse complement strand
CCGTAGACGGGCAGATTGCTCTCGTCCAGCGGCACGTAGCGCAGCCAGCGGAAGATCACACCGTCCTCGTACTGGGCGCGGTAGGGGGGAGTCCAATTCTCGCCGTCGTTGGAGAGCTCCACGGTGAAGGTCGAATTGCAGATGCCGCCGTAGTAGGTCATGCGGAAGGGCTGGGGCGCGCCCAGGTCGAACACGATGTTCTCGCCCGACTGGCTGGATACCCAGGAGGTCTGCGGCGCGCTCATCGAGCCGAGGTTGACGAAGGCGACGACCGCGTAGACCGCCGTCACGACGCCCATCAGCAGCCAGTCGCGGCGGCGCAGGTGCAGCCGGTGATCGCGCGGGAGGGGCGTGCGTGCGGGCTCCGGTTCCGCCGCCTCGGTTGAGGGCGCGCCCTCCGGGGAGCCGCCGGGCAGCGCGTTCGCATCGCCCTCCCGCAGCGGCACGATCCGCTCGCGCACGCAGATGTCCAGCGCCGCCCAGCACAGGTACAGCGAATTGGCGATGTTGATCAGCGCCAGCAGCCCGTTGAGCCACTGCTCGGAGGATTGCAGGTGGCCGTAGTTTGCCTCGGTCATGCCGCCCTGGAGCACCAGTATCTCGTTCATCGCGGCGGTGGCCGTCATCACCGCGAGCGCCAGCAGCAGCCTGCGGTCGCGCTCGAAGGCGTAGGCCAGCGCCAGCAGGAGCATGGCCGGGTAGATGTAGCGCTCGTGGATCATCGGGCCGAAGCAGAAGATCAGCGCGATCAGCACCGCGCCCGCCAGCGGCAGCCGCCGGGGCTGCTTCGACTTGACGAACAGGAAGCCCGCGTAGGCGTAGGCCAGCGCGAACATGCACCAGGCGAAGGCCGTCCAGCCCGGATGGAGGGCCGTGTCCGCCCAGTTGAGGTTGAGCAGGTCGAACAGGTTCAGCGCGTTGATCGTGAGGTAGGAGTAGCTGCCCAGCGTGCCGCCGTAGAGGCGAACCAGCCAGTTCACCGGCCGGATCAGCGCGTTCGAGGGATCGCCGGTGTTGCCCGAAGAGAACAGCAGCGCCGTCAGGTACAGGAGTCCCAGCGCCGCTACCGCGCCGATGGCGAATTCGCGAACCTTCTTTGCGTCGCGCCGGCGCGCAAGCAGCACAACCACGGCGAACAGCCCCAGCGGGCCGAAGAGCATGGCCTGGGGCTTGATCAGCATCGCACCGGCGAAGGCCAGCAGCGAGGGGATGTACCGCTCCTCCACCGCCTCCAGCGCGCAGATGGCGATCAGCAGCGTGAATACCGAGTCGATCTGCCCCCAGGCGGCGGAGTCGATGAACACCGCCGGGTTGAAGGCGTAGATCAGCGCCAGCGCGGCGGCGAGCTTCTCATTCCAGCTATGCTTCCTCGCCGCGCGCAGAATCAGCGCCGCGCCGGCCAGGTCGCAGAGGATCGGGATCAGCTTGAGCAGCAGCAGGTGCCCGGCGCTCAGAACGTCGAAGCCGAACAGCCGCCGCAGCGCCGCCGGAATCCAGAGCAGCAGCATGTACCCCGGCGGATAGTCGCAGAAGTAGTCCGGCGAGTAGAAGCGCGCCGGCCCCAGCTCGAACATGCGCTCGGACCAGGCGGTGAAGCAGTTGATGTCCGTGTTGTAGCCGCGAATCAGGCAGGCGAGCGCCAGCCGCAGCGCCAGCGCCGCGGCGAAGCCGAACGCCAGCAGCAGGCGCGCCGAGATGTTCGAGCGCGCCACGCGCCCAAACCTCCGCGCCACCGCCAGCATCAGCGCGCCATAGAGCGCCGTCATCAGCAGGAAGGCCTCCGTGTTGCGCGCCGGGACGTCCGTGGAGCCGACATCGTCCGAGGAGGCGTTGCCGGAGGACTCCACCGGGGCGAGATCCACGATCTCCATCCCCTGCGGCACTTCACCCTCGTCCACCTTCACGCAGGATACGTCGTCGAAGTAGGCGCGGCCGGTGTTGATGTTGCTGTAGCCGCCCACGCGGATCATCAGCGTGAGATCCTTCTGCTTCTTGCCGGTGCGGCCGTAGACCGCGAGCTCGCGCCACTCGCCGCCGGTGTCCAGCACCGATTCCGAGTAGCTGAAGGTATCCTCAAAGGAGATCGTCGCCCCGTAGCCCTCGCTGCCGCAGCCGTCGGCCTTGACCATGCAGGAGAAGCGGTACACGCTGTCGGGCTCCACGTCGATGGTCTGGGCGAAGCGTGCGTCGTTGGCGTCGGCGTTGACCACGACCGCGCAGTTGCCGTCGTAGCCGTCCTCCTCCACGAAGAGCTTGCTCACGCCCTCGTCGGTGAACCACATCTCCCTGCGCCAGCCGTCGGGCAGGCCCATGGAATCGACCTGGGAGAAGTCGCCGTTTTCGACCAGGTTTTCGCCCTGCTCGGCGCGCGCCCCCAGGGAGAGCGGCAGCGTCAATACCAGCATCAGCGCACAGAGTGCGCAGAGGAAACGTCTCATGACTCGGATTGAACTCCTTTGGGTAGTAATGGTCTAATCTATATCATTTCCATGCGAAGGGGAAGAATTCCTCTATTTATGAAGGAAAATTTGTATGAAGTGTGAGGGGAAGGGCCTGCATGGGCCGCGATTCGCGGCTTCGCAGGAAGGAGGGCGCGCGCTTCGGCAGGTTCTACCGGCAGGCGACCGTTGCGCTCTTGACCTGCGCGGAAAGTTCTGGTAACATGGAGCTGCGGGGAGGGAAGCGCAATGAACGATTACACATTCGGAAACCGGATCTGCGAGCTGCGCCGCGCCGCCGGGCTCACCCAGGCGGAGGTGGCCCGGGAGCTGGGCGTGAGCAACAAGGCCGTATCCAAGTGGGAGAACGGGCGCACGAAGCCGTCCACGCAGGCGATTCGCGGGCTCTCGGCGCTCTTCGGCGCGCCGGTGGAGGAGCTGCTGAGCCTGCGGGAGCGCGCACGGGAGCAGAGCGTGGTCAAGATCGTGATCACCGGCGGCCCCTGCGCCGGGAAGACCACGGCGATGAGCTGGATCCAGAACCACTTCAGCCGCCAGGGCTGGACGGTGCTCTTCGTGCCGGAGACGGCCACGGAGCTCATCACTGGCGGCGTGGCGCCCTGGACCTGCGGCAGCAATCTGGATTACCAGAAGTGTCAGATGCGGCTGCAGATCGAGAAGGAGGCCGTGTTCGAGCGCGCGGCCAGGAGCATGGCGGCGGACCGGGTGCTCATCGTCTGCGACCGGGGCGCGCTGGACAACAAGGCGTACATGACGAACCTGGAGTTTTCGCAGATCCTGGCGGAGCTGGGCGAATCGGAGGTGGCGCTGCGGGACGGCTACGACGCCGTGTTTCACCTGGTGACCGCCGCCAAGGGGACAGAGGCCTTCTACACCACGGCAA
>CANQGC010000329.1 GCA_947600345.1 uncultured Clostridia bacterium | reverse complement strand
CATACACGCGGCTCCTGTCGATCATCGGGTAACGCTCAAATGCGTCGCGCACGATGGCGGCAAAGTAGTCCGTGTGATTGTACACGCTGTCGTAACTGCCGTAAAAGGGAGCGATCATCAGAAAGCACTCTTTTTCGGACACTTCCTGCCACCCATTTTCCGACACCTGCTCCTCCGGCG
This sequence comes from uncultured Clostridia bacterium, assembly GCA_947600345.1. Classification (GTDB taxonomy): domain Bacteria; phylum Bacillota; class Clostridia; order Christensenellales; family Aristaeellaceae; genus SFTH01. The sequence continues at coordinate 3,176 of CANQGC010000329.1, read as the reverse complement.
TACCGCCCGTCCAGTGCAGATTGAGCACCAGTGGAACCGTGCCGTCGGCGCGATCCATTGCCAAATCAGGCAGATACGCGATGATGCGATCCTCCGTTCCCAGATAATAGGTCTCTGTGCGCATCCCTTCACCTTCCGATACTTCGGTCGATTCAGCCGCGGCGCAACTCAAAAGGAGCGTCAGGAGCATGGCAAGGGCGGGCAACATTCGGAACATTCTCATCGGCTTGTCCCCCTCACCCCTCCAGCATCTGGGCGCATTGCTTCAGATGCTCTGGAATCTTCAGATGCTGCGGGCAGGCGCGCTCGCATTGCTTGCAGCCCACGCAGTCGGAGGCGCGATGGCCTTCTGGGATTGCCGCGTAGCGCGCCTTCGCCTGCGCGGTCTGGCCGTTGCCCAGCCGCAGGTTCGCGGCGGCGAAGATGTCCGGGATCGGGATCTGCTTCGGGCAGCCGTCCGTGCAGTAGTGGCAGGCCGTGCAGGGAATTTCCGCCGAATTGCCGAGGATACGTTGCGCCTGGCGGATGATCCTCTGCTCCTCCTCGTTCAATGGCTGGAAGTTCTTCATGTAGGAAAGATTGTCCTCCATCTGCGCCAGGCTGGACATGCCCGAAAGCACGGTGGGGATGCCGTCCAGACTCGCCACGAAGCGGATCGCCCACGACGCCGGGGACATGTCCGGCGCATAGTCGCGGAACAGCTTTTGCACCTCCTGCGGCGGATCGGCCAGCTTGCCGCCCTTCACCGGCTCCATCACGACGATGGGCTTGCCGTGCTTTCTCGCCACTTCATAGTTGGCGCGGGAGTTGACCTCCGGGTTGTTCCAGTCGGCGTAGTTGATCTGGAGCTGGACGAAGTCCACCTCCGGGTGCTCGGTCAGTAGCTTGTCCAGAAGCTCCGGGCTTGCGTGGAAGGAGAAGCCGAAGTGTTTAATCAATCCCTCCGCCTTGCGCTCCTTCACGAAATCCCAGATGTGATACCGATCGTACTTGGTGTAGTTGTTCTCCATGAGCGCGTGCATCAGGTAGTAATCGAAGTAGCCCGCGCCCGTGCGCTCCAGGCTCTTGTAAAACTGCTGCTTGGCGCTCGCTTCATCGTGGCACATCATGAAGGCGTTGAGCTTGGTCGCCAGTGTGAAGGAATCCCTGGGATACCGTTCTACCAGCGCCTTGCGGATGTCCTGCTCCGAGGTGCCATAGACGTAGACGGTGTCGAAGTAGGTGAACCCCGCCTCCATGAACCGGTCGACCATCTGCTTGACCTGCTCGATGTCCGTGACCAGCAGCTTCTTGTGCAGGCGCATCAGCCCAAAGCCCAGCTTGGGCGTCGCTTTCGCAAAATTCTCCGACATTGCCGCTCCTCCTCATCAATCCGCGAATCGTTCCGCGTCCAAAACCTTGATGACCTTTGCCGGGTTGCCGACCGCGACCGCGTAATCCGGCACATCCTTTGTCACGACGCTCGCCGCGCCGACGACGGCGTACTTTCCAACGCATACCCCCGGCAGAATGGTTGCCCCCGCGCCGATCCACGCGCCCTTCCGAATCAGCACCGGCTTGCAGGGCAGGATCGCCCGGTCGTAGAGGTCATGATTGTTCGAAATCAACTGCACATTCGCCGCGATCCGCACATCGTCCTCGATTACGATGCCTCCGCGCGCCATCGCCAGCAGGTTGCTGCTTATGTACACATTCCTCCCGATTTTGATCCGCTCAAAGCACACCCCCTGCAAGGGAGCCGTGATCATGCTGCCTTCGCCGATTCTGTCCTCAAACAGCTCGTGCAGTATCTGAAGATACTCGTCCGTCATGGGCATTGTGTGGTTCAGCTGAAAGGCGAGCTGCATCTTGCGCCGCCCGACTTCCAATTCCTCCGGGTGCGGTATCCTGGGATCGCCCCTCTCCGTCTCACATTCCATTTGATCTGCTCCTTCCCGAATGATTTCGTGTCTTCTATTTTACCATCTTGCCGATATTATAGAATGTTTGTCGAACGGGTTCCACAACAGAACGATCTCAAAAGTGGTTTACGCCACACGGGATGCTGGTTTGTGGCATAAAGGGACACGTGTTGTGATTGATTTTTCCGGGAGGGCCGTATAGTATATAAAGCGAATCCGACAATAGCTGAGAAAGAGAGGTAGATTTCTGTGAAGAAGTTGATCTCCATTCTGATCGCGCTCTCCCTGCTGGTGGCCTGTGCCTCTTGCTTTGCCGAGGGCGACAACCACATTCTGATCGCTTACTTCTCCCACACGGGCGAGAACTACAACGTCGGCGTGATCGAGAAGGGCAATACCCACATCGTCGCGGACATGATCGCCGAAGAAACGGGCGGCGATCTGTTTGAAATCGCCACCGTCAATCCATACCCTGACACTTACGAGGAATGCACCGAGGTCGCCATGCAGGAACAGCGGGAAAATGCCCGCCCCGAGCTGACGGCTCATGTTGAGAACATGGAGCAGTACGATACCGTCTATTTGGGCTATCCGATCTGGTGGGGCGAGCTTCCGATGGCGGTCTACACCTTCCTGGAGAGCTACGACTTTTCCGGCAAAACCATCGTCCCCTTTTGCACGCATGAGGGCAGCGGCCTGGCCGGAACCGTCGGAAGCATCTCCAGCGCCTGCCCAAACGCGAATGTTCTGGACGGTTTGGCGATTCAGGGCGCGGTGGCGCAAAATGAACAAGACAAAGCCCGCGCCGCCGTGCAAGATTGGCTCGCATCGCAGGGTTGAGCAGCTGATACTTCAAAATAGAATATTGCACGATGCCCGCATATCGCTTGCGTCTTTGCGATATGCGGGCATTTTATCGGAGGCCACCAAGGATTCTAATTCATTTCATCGGCGGTGAAATCGCATCCAGTCCTGCCATCATCATCCGCACGCCCAGCTGATACCCGGCAACGAAATCCTCCTCGCAGTTCATATCCGAAAGGTCAGCACGGGCGCGCATGTACTCGTCAAACGTGGTTTTGTTTTCTTCAGGCTGAACTTCCCTGATGCCACATTCTAGCGTCTTATAAAAAAGTGTGCATGACATGCGCACTTTTAAGGCTAGGTAAAATATGAGAAACACCCTTGACAATATGTGTCACATAGCAAATGGAGATGCAAGTACCACATCGTATTTGCGCCGAAATACCGGCGGCAAATTATCTACAAGGAACT
>CANQGC010000328.1 GCA_947600345.1 uncultured Clostridia bacterium | reverse complement strand
CCGCCGCGTCGCCGGTGACGTTGGGCCGCGCCTCGTAGATGATGCCGATGACGCCGAAGGGCACGCTCACGCGCTCGATGCGCAGGCCGTTGTCCAGCGTGCCGCCGGAGAGGAGCTTCCCCACCGGGTCGGGCAGCTTCGCCACGTCGCGCATGCCCTTCGCCATCGACTCCAGCCGCGCCGGGGTCAGCGTCAGCCGGTCGAGCATCTGCTCGGCCATGCCCTTGGCCCGGGCGGCGTCCACGTCGTTGGCGTTTGCCGCGAGGATTTCCTCCCGACAGGCGAGCACCTCGTCCGCCATCGCGCGGAGCGCTTCGTTCTTCTCGGGCGCGCGCAGCAGCGCGAGCTCCCGCGCGGCTTCCTTCGCCCGCGCGCCGGTTGCGTTCAGATCGATCATTTCTTCCTCTCCTTTGCGGGGAAAATCGTCCCCACCGCCTCGCCCGCGAGCAGCGAATAGAGCAGCTCCGGCGAGGATCCGTCGATGATGGCCGCGGTGATGCCCGCGCTCGTGGCGTGCTCGGCGGCGATGATCTTCGTGTACATGCCGCCGGTGCCTCGACTGGAGCCCACGCCGCCGGCGATGCGCTTCGTCTCCTCGGTGATCTCGTCCACCACGTGCAGCAGCGGCGCGCCCGGGTCCTTCGCGGGGTTCGCCGCGTGCAGACCGTCGATGTCGGTGAGCATCACCAGCGCGTCGGCCCGCGCCGCCCGGGCGACCACGGCCGAGAGCGTATCGTTGTCTCCGAACTCGATCTCCTCGGTGGCGACGGTATCGTTTTCGTTGACGATGGGTAGCGCGCCCATGTCGATCAGCCGCTCGAAGGCGTTGCGGATGTTCTGCAGCCGCAGCGCGTCGTCCACGCAGTCGCGGGTCAGCAGAATCTGCGCGGTCACGTGGCCGTACTCGCCGAAGAGCTTGTCGTAGATGTACATCAGCTCGCACTGCCCCACGGCGGCGCATGCCTGCCGCCCGCCGATGTCGCCGGGCTTCGCCGCGAGCTTCAGCTTGCCCACGCCCACGCCGATGGCGCCGGACGACACCAGTATGATCTCGATCCCCTGGTTCCTCAGATCCGCCAGCACCCGCGCCAGGTGGTCCATCCGGCGCAGGTTCAGCCGCCCGGTGTCGTGGGTGAGCGTCGAAGTGCCCACCTTCACCACCAGGCGGCGAATGTCCTCGAAGTAGTTCAATTCCATCAGTCCTCGATGTGGTTTTGCAGATAGTATAGCACGGGGACGCAATAAATTCAAGGCGGGAAGCCGCGCGCTTCTCGCCTTGCCGGCAAATTGCACTTTAAGAATTCCGCACAATCTCCTGGTACTTCGCGCCCCAGATGCGCAGCTCCTCGATGATGGGCTCCAGCGTGCGGCCCAGGTCGCTCAGCGCGTACTCCACGTGGGGCGGAACCTCGGGGTAGGCCGTGCGGATGATGATGCCGTCGGCCTCCAGCTGGCGCAGGTTGTCGGTCAGCACCTTCTGGCTCAGGCCCGGCAGGTCGCGCAGCAGCTCGTTGAAGCGCCAGGGACGCACGAACAGGTCGCGCAGGATCAGCAGCTTCCACTTGTTCCCAATCAGCCGCACCGCCGTCGCCACCGGGCAGTCCGGCAATTCTTCTCTCGTCAGCATGGGGCACCTCCGTTCGCATTCATTATAACCGCGCCTTGAGGCATCGTCAAGCAGTTACAAAAAGGTGCGTACTTGCCGCGAGGGAGCAAATCACTATAATGAAAGGCGAGCGCACGGCGCTCCCAATTCTGCGAAGGAGGATAGAAACATGGCACTTTCCAACCTGGTCCAGTGGGCGAGCGACAAGTCGCCCTCGGCCTGCGGCGCGAGCGGCGAGCCCGAGAAGAAACCGACCGCGTGCGGTTCTGCCTGTGGTGCGAGCGGCGAGCCTGAGAAGAAACCGACTGCGTGCGGTTCTGCCTGCGGCGCCTCCGACAAGTAGGCGCACACCACCCCTCCCGGCGGAATTCTCCGCCGGGAAACTTTTCAATGAATCGAAAGAGCGAGGACAAATTCCATGCGGCAATACTTCTCCTTTCAGTGGCACATCACCGACGAGTGCGACCAGCGCTGCAAGCACTGCTACATCTACGCCGGGGACAGCGGCAAACCGCCCGAGCGCATGGGCTGGCCGCAGATGGAGCGGGTGATGGCCAACTGCCTGGACTTCTGCGAAACCTTCAACCGCCTGCCCTACTTTTACATCACCGGCGGCGACCCGATCCTGCACCCGGACTTCTGGCGGCTGCTGGAGGCGCTGCACGCGCGCGGGATCCCCTTCACGATCCTGGGCAACCCCTTCCACCTGGACGACGCGGTCTGCGCCCGACTTCGGTCGCTTGGCTGCGAGAAGTACCAGCTCTCGCTGGACGGCATGCGCGAGACCCACGACTGGTTCCGCAAACCCGGCTCCTTCGACTGCACGCTGGAAAGGATTCCCGTCATCCGGCGCGCGGGCATCCGGAGCGTGATCATGACCACCGTCTCGGGCAGGAACATCGACGAGGTGCCGGAGATCATCGACACCGCCGTCGCCTGCGGTGTAGACGTGTTCGCCTTCGCGCGCTACTGCCCCACCGGCGAGGAGCGGGAAACCGGCATCGCGCCGCTGCGCTACCGCGAACTGCTGGAAACCTGCGACCGCAAGTTTAAGGCGTACGAAATGGCAGGCTGCCACACATACTTCAACAAGAAGGATCACCTCTGGACGCTCTACGCGTATGAGATCGGTGAATTCAGTCTTCCCCCGGACGCGCAGCCGGGCATGATCTACGGCGGCTGCAACTGCGGCAACTGCCACCTGACGATCCTCCCGAGCGGCGAGCTCTACGCCTGCCGGAGGGTGCAGAACAGCCGGGTGGGAAGCGCGCTGACGGACCGCATCGCCGATGTATGGGTGCATCCGATGGAGAAGTACCGGGACTACGACAGGTTCGCCAAGTGCGCGAGGTGCGAGCTGCTGGCCTGGTGCCGGGGCTGCCCCGCCGTCGCTCGCGGTACAAATGGAAATTTTTACGACGCGGACCCGCAATGCTGGAAGGATGTGGTATAATGGAGCTGATGGACGCCATCCGGGGACGGCGCTCGATCCGCAAATACCGGAGCGAGCAGCTTCCCCGCGCGGTCTTGGAGCAGATACTCGAGGCCGGGAGCTGGGCCGCCAACGCCGGCGGCGGCCAGCGAACCATGCTGGTCGGCATCCGGGATGCAGCGCTTGTGGAGCGGCTCGGGCGGATGAACCTGGCGAAATTCGACCGAAGTCGGTTGTTGGGAAGCTTCGTATCGAGGGAGCAGCCCAGCGTCATCGACGACCCGTCCATACCGAACGGCTTCTACGGCGCGCCCGCGGTCTGCGCGAT
>CANQGC010000327.1 GCA_947600345.1 uncultured Clostridia bacterium | reverse complement strand
CAGAACTTGGGTGAACCGTCCAGCTTTCCGCCGCACTTCGGGCATCGCCTCTGCAGCGCCTTCCCGCACTCCGGACAGAACTTCGCACCGGCCGGAACCGCCGCGCCGCAGGCAGGACAGATCGCGCCGCCCGAATGCTGCATATCCTGCGCCAGCTCTCCGAATGCCGCGCCGACGGGCTTGCCCAGGCCGAAGCCCATGCCCAGCCCCAGGCCCGCGCCCATCAAGGAAGCGCCCGCGCCCTCGTTCTTCGCGGCGCTCTCCAGCACGTCGAAGCTCCGCTCCTGGCGATAGTCGTAGCCGACGATGTCCATCTCCGCGCGCTTCGCCAGCGCGGACCGAAGCCGCTGCACCGCCTCGTCCTCCTCGGGCACGCTGATGTCGTTCACGTGGAACGTCGCCAGCCGCAGGCCATACTCCGACATCTCCGGCTGAATCGCCTGCTGCATCTGCTGGGAGAGCTCGTCGATCCAGGCGTTGATCTCCAGCACGCTGATCTTCCTGCGCACCAGGCAGGCGGAGACCGCGTCCTTCACCTTGGAGACCACGAGCCCCCGGAAGAAGCGAACCAGCGCCTCCTGGTCGAAAACCGGCTGCGTCGCGACCAGCTTCACCAGGAAGCGCCTGGAATCCTCCACGCGCAACCCCAGGCTGCCGTTGACCCGTACCGGCACAAACACGCCGTACTTCGCATCCTGAATCTGCACCGGCGTGGGCGTGCCCCAGCGAATATCCAGCTTGTGCGCCCGGTTGATGAACCAGAGCTCCGCGGTGAAGGGCGAGCGCCCGCCGAAGGGGAGCTTGACGAGCTCGCCCAGCAACGGCAGATTTGCCATGGAAAGCGTGTGCCTGCCGCTTCCGAAGACGTCCAGCGCCCGGCCCTCCCGCACGAGCACCGCCTCCTGCGACTCGTTCACGATCAGCTGCGTGCCCAGGCGAAGCTCGCAATCCGGGTACTTCCAGGCGAATACGTCCGGTTCGCCCGCGTATCGTATCACATCAAACAGAGCCATACCTCTCAACCCTCCCATTGATTGCCGCGAATCAGCTTCACTTGGCGGTTGCGCTCGTCCAGTAGCTCCCGAATCGCGTTCGCGCCGGATTCGACGCCGCTCCAGTCGTCCGCGCCGATTTCGATCAGATTCGCAATCTCGCGCGCCAGTTCGGATGCGCGCACGCGAATGCGCTCGTCCAGGTCCGAAACGTCGACGCCCACTGCCAGCTCCGCAAGTCGCGCTTCCTCGATCAGTCCGTCCAGCAGAGCGAGCGCGCGCCGCCGCGCCTCGCCGTGCGCGCCGCGCAGCTTCGATTTCGCCCGCTCCAGCTCCGCGCAGAGCGCATCCCTCTCCCACGCGGCATCGTCGATCCTGCGCGAGTGCCGAACCTCCCGCGCTCGCGCGGCGGCGAGTATCAGCGCGACGACCGCGCACAGCGTGAGCAGCGCGCCCTGCGTCCAAAAGAACGCGGCGCTCGACAGCGCGCGCCTCAGCAACAAATTGACCGCCAGTGCCGCGAACAGGTACAGCCAGCAGAGCGTCAGCAGCGCCACGTTCAGCGGAAACGCCGCGCCCCGATCCAGCGTGAAGAGCTGCGCCGCAACCGCCGAGAATCCAAGCCCGAGCAGAAGGCAAACCAGGCCGATCCAAAACTTCAAATCCCACCGCTTCGTCAGCAGCAGCGCGAGCAGTACCAGCAGTGCCGCCAGCATCGCATGAACCGCGACGATCCACTTGCGCATCCGCGTATCTCATCCCTCGCCTTCGTTCGAATCCTGCGCCAGGTTGTCCAGCGCGTATTCCAGGCACATCTGTATCACTTCGTTCCGATTTCTGCCGGTGCGATCCACGATGCGATCCAGCTCCCGGATCATGTCCAGCGGAAGCCGCGCCGAAACCACAGAGGTCTCGCCCCTGTATTTCTTGGCCGGAATGATGAGCTTCTCTTTCGCCAAATTCAATGCGCCCTCTCTGCAACGCTTCCATTCGCCATTCTAACACGTATGTATACATTTGTCAACACAAGATTCGTCCCTGCGCAAATTTCCCCCTACACAAGTACCCTTCCCATGTTCCTTCACATCTTTCGTATAATTTCTGTCCTGAATGGGAAAAATGCCGCATAGATACTGCTGTGCGGTATTTTTATGCTTTCCCGAAGACCGCGGGAAGCACATGCTGCGCGTTTTTTCGCGTACAGGAAAGGATTGTGAAACATGAAAGCGATCATCATGGCGGGCGGCGAGGGCTCGCGCCTGAGGCCCCTGACATGCGATTGTCCCAAGCCGATGCTGCGGCTGATGGGCAGGCCCCTGATGGAGCACGCCATCCGGCTGCTTCAAAGCTGCGGCGTCACCGAGATCGGCGCGACGCTGGGCTACCTGCCGGACGCCGTCACCGACTACTTCGGCGACGGCGAGCGCCTCGGCGTATCGCTGCGCTACTATATCGAAAACGTGCCGCTGGGCACCGCCGGCAGCGTGCGCCAGGCGAAGGACTTCCTCGACGAGCGCTTCATCGTGCTCTCCGGCGACGGCGTGACCGACTTCGACCTCTCCGAGGCCCTGCGCTTCCACGAATCCAGGAACGCCCTCGCCACGCTGGTGCTGGTCAAGTCCGGCACGCCCCAGGAGTACGGCATGGTGGTGACCGACGCCGACGGCCGCGTGCGCTCCTTCCACGAGAAGCCCGGCAGGAGCGACATCTACTCCGACCGCATCAACACCGGCATCTATATCCTCGAGCCCCAGGTGCTCGAGCGCATCCCCGATGGCGCGCCCTGGGACTTCGGCCACGACCTCTTCCCCGCGCTGGTGAAGGAGGGCCTGCCGGTATACGGCTGCACGCTGTCGGGCTACTGGTGCGACGTGGGCGACGTGGGCGCGTACCTGCGCGTCCACGCCGACGCCATGGACGGCAGGATCCATCTGGACGGCCTGAACCCCGGCCTGGACGGCGCGACGCTGGAGCCCGGCTGCATGATCGAGGCGCCGGTGTACATCGCGCCGGGCGCGCACATCGCCTCGGGCGCGCGCATCGGCGCCTATAGCGCCATCGGCGAGGGCTGCTTCGTCGCGCCCGGGGCCAGCGTCAAGCGCAGCGTGCTGTTCCGCGGGGCGCGAATCGAGCCCGGCGCGCAGCTTCGCGGCTGCGTGGTGGGAACCAACGCCGTCGTGGGCGAGGGCGCGCAGCTCTACGAGCAGAGCGCCGTGGGCAGCGGCTCGCAGATCGGCGCCCGCGCGGTGCTCGCGCCGGGGGTCAAGCTCTGGCCACAGAAGTCGCTGCCCGAGGGCGAGCATCCCGAGGCGAACATCGTCTGGGGCTCGAACCGGGAGCAGCGCTTCGCCGCGGGCGCGCTGCTGCTGGAATCCCCGGCCCAGACC
>CANQGC010000326.1 GCA_947600345.1 uncultured Clostridia bacterium | reverse complement strand
AGAAGTACTTCTCCGTGGCCTCCGGCGGCGGCACCGGCCGCACGCTGCACCCGGACAACATGGCCGCCGGCCCCGCCTCCTACGGCATGACCGACACCATGGGCCGCATGCACAGCGACGCCCAGTTCGCGGGCAGCTCCTCCGTTCCGGCGCACGTCGAGATGATGGGCCTGATCGGCATGGGCAACAACCCGATGGTCGGCGCGAGCGTCGCCGTGGCCGTGGCGGTCGAGGTCGCCCAGAACAAGTAAGAAGGGCGCTGCGCTTCCAGGCTTTTCGAGGGCCCCGATGTAAAAGTTGGGGCCCTCTTCATTTGCCGGACCCCGCGCCCGGAGCCGGGGAAGGAGCGCTCTCCAAGGAGTTGGCGCGAGGGGAGGGGGCGTTCCGCTTCCATTCGCGCCATATTCCGTCCATTCGTGCCAAGCGCATTGACAAAATGCTTGACATTGCGGAAAATGTATACAGTGAATGGCGCATATTTTGTGCGCCGTTCGCGGGAATTAAAACGAATTTGAAAGGATGGTACTCGCATGAAAAAGTTTCTCGCCCTGCTGCTCAGCCTGGCTCTTGCGCTGAGCGCCTGCGCCTTCGCGGAGGAGGCCGAGCCCATCACCCACAGCCACAAGCTGTCCAACGTTTACATCATACTCGGCGACCAGGTCATCGATATGAGCGACCTCAGCATTGAGCTGGACATCTCCGGGGAGGACGAGGCGAACGCCTGGTGCCTGCACATGAATTCGAAGAATGGAACCGTATCGAATCTCAACATGTTCATGGAGGAGGGCGGCATCATCGATGTGGACGCCTCCGGCATGGATGAGAAGGTGCAGCTGAGCTCCGAGAACGGAACGATCGCCGAGATCGGCCTGGCCAAGGTGGATGGCGATTATGTCATCCATCTCGCGAGCGAGGGCCTGGGCCATGTGGACTATGCCATCGACCCGGTGGCGCTGATCGCCAAGATCATGGACAAGGGCGTGAACGGCATCGCGCAGATTCTGCAGAGCCTGAACACCACCGATTTGGCGCAGAGCCTCGTCAATGCCTTCAGCAAGGTCGGCGCTCAGCCTGAGGCGGCCGAGGAGCTCGCCGAGCCCGAGGAGACCGAAGCGCCTGCGGAGGCCGAAGCGGCCGCGCAGCTCGCGCTCAAGCTGCCGCAGATCAGCATCGAGGGCGACCTGACCGCCACGCTGATGGCCTGCCTGAGCGAGCCGGAGACCACCCAGATGGGCGGCGTGCAGTACGCGCCCGACGGCTCTGAGATCATCATCGCCGACGGCACCTACACCACGCAGGAGTTCACCATCGACACCGAGACCCTCTGCACGATCCTGAACATGATCTACCTGGACGGCGAGCCCAGCGGCTGGGGCGACAAGGTGCGCGAGACCGGCATCGGCTTCGAGGTGAAGGGCAGCTTCCAGAAGGGCGAGGAAGAGGGACTCAACCAGATCGCCACCGTCACCGCCTCCATGAACGACGGCGAGACGGAGCAGACCATGACCCTGGATCTCAACACCTTCTATGCCGAGGATGGCAAGACCACCGCGGTATCCTGCGGCCTGGCCAAGGGCGAGCAGGCGCTTGGCGTGAGCTTCAACGTCACCACCGGCCAGCACGAGGGCGATGCCTTCACCCCCGACAGCATCGACATGGAGAACGCGATCATGCTGACCGACATGGATCTGGACGAGGCCTTCACCACGCTGGGCGCATCCGTTAGCCAGGTGAACATGGAGGCGATGGGCGCGCTGATCGCCCCGCTGATCCAGATGGTGCAGGCCAACGTGGACGTGGACGCGCTGCAGGCGCAGCTGGCGGAGGCCGGCGCCGCTGAGGCGGAATAAGCGAAACCTTGCGGCGGTTCGGGCGCCCGAGCCGCCGCGCTTTCGAAGCGCGAAAACCTGCCCCCCGGGCGCGCCGCACCCGGGGACGAAGGAACAAAAGGAATGAAAGAGATCATGAAGAATGCGATGAGACATTGCCTGGCGCTGCTGGTTGTTCTGTGCCTGTTTGCGGCGGCCCTTTCAGGGCTTGCGGAGGAGAACTTTACGCTGGCGGGTTCCGCCTACGGCGTGAGCGCCGCGGAGGAAATCGGCATGGGCCCGGCGCTGGATTTGCTGGCTGAAAACGCCGCGGCAGCGGGCGCGCAGCCGAGCGTGCGGGGTATGGACGAGCTGCTCGCCGGCGCGGAGCTCGAAGCCATGGAGGCGCTTCGGCCCGCCGAGCGCGTGTTCACGACGCTGAAGCTGCTGGGCCACGACGATGACGTCGAGGAAGCCGTGCAGGAGCTGGGAATCGAGCTGAGCGCGGACGCGCAGACGCTCTACGACGCGCTGACGGCGCGGCTCGGCGCGATGAGCGAGGAGGATTGGACGGAGTTCGAGGGCCTGCTGGAGACGTACTTCCCCACCTATGAGGAGGCGGGCGCGCCCTTCGTGCAGATTACGATGGAGTGCCCGGGCGCGGCCCCGCAGCTCCTGCGCGCGACCTTCGTCCAGAGCCAGGAGGGCAAGTGGCTGCTCTCCCAGATCGACGAGGCCGCGGAATAACGCCCTACGTTTTAGACGCATTGAGGACTCCGGCGCGAATGCCGGGGTCCTTCTTTATGCCGGTGGAGGATCGGACGGGAGGGTATCGCCTGCGGCAGGCTCTCGCGCGCATTGCGGGCGATGCCGCAGAATGGAGCGGCTACCTTAAATATTTCGTGAAAACCATTGACAAACGAAGGGATTCTTATTATCATGAAATTGTCAATATATTATAGGGAGGCGATTTCATGCTCACGAAACGCCAAAACCTCCTGGAGACCATCCATGGAGGAAAGCCGGACCGCTTCGTCAACCAGTATGAAGCGTTCAACATGCAGCTGGGCACGCCCTACGCTGCGCGCAACCGTCGCCCGCAGTACGGCGAGCTGAATGTGGTCAACTCCTGGGGCGTCACCTGCTCCTGGCCCATCGGCACGCCGGGCGCCTTCCCGGTGCACACGCCGGACAAGATCGTCATCAAGGACATCGACAACTGGCGGGACTACCTCAAGGTTCCGCAGGTGGTCTTCCCCGAGGAGGAATGGGCGCCCTTCATCGCCGAAGCCGAGAAGGTGGACCGCAACGAGCAGTTCTGCACCGCGTTCTACGCCCCCGGCGTGTTCGAGCAGTGCCACTACCTCACCGAGATTCAGAACTGCCTGATCGGCTTCTACGAGAGCCCGGACGAGATGCACGAGCTGATCGACTGCATCACCGAGTTTGAGCTCGCGTACGCGGCGGAGCTGTGCAAGTACATCCATCCCGACGCGCTGTTCCACCACGACGACTGGGGCAGCCAGATCTCCACCTTCCTCTCGCCCGACATGTTCCGCGAGTTCATCAAGCCCGCGTACA
>CANQGC010000325.1 GCA_947600345.1 uncultured Clostridia bacterium | reverse complement strand
TCCACGATCCCCTTCAATTCCTTCACTATCCTTCCCCTCCTCACAGACCGGGCGATGACCGCTTCCGATGGGTGCGCGCGGCGCTCGCATCCATCATTCGGTCAAAGCCCCGTCACTCTTCGATTTTGCGGCTGCAAAGAGCCGCCTGGCCAGCTCGTTGCAGAAGACAATCTTTGCGTCGATCGCATCCTACAGCATAGCGCGTCCAGGCGGCTTCCCTGTGAGTTTTCCAATCGCATCAAGCGCCGATTTCGACGGAAATCTTTTCCCGGTGCCTCACCGGGCATTGGATGACTACCGTGAGCTTCGATTTCAGCTCGTCAGTTGTTTCCAGGATATGGCAGTGTTTGTTGCCCAGGCAGTTTCTTCCCTCGTATGGACACTTGTAGGTGAACGTGGGTATTTTTCCGTCAAATCGCTGCGGCTCCGGCATTGCTATTCCTCCCCAACCATGATAGGCAACCTGGCCCTTTGATCGTTTTTCGCATTGCGAATGATTTGTCTCACATCGTCGGTCTCCGTCCGGCTCATGTGCTCGCCCATGATGATGTACGAAATTACAGCGCCCGCGCTGCGAATCGATTCCTTTCCCGTGATCATCTTCTTGTTTGCGCTTCCGATGATCATCAGGTTGAACCACAAGTCGTTTTCAAAGCTCCAATCTATGCGATTGAGTCGCCCGGCGACATCCTCCCAGGCGAGGCCGTGGCGCTGCGCAAAGAGCGCCGCGTGGGCGAGTGCCATCTGCGTCACGGGCTTCAGCAGGAGGTTCTCCTCGCGAAGCGGCGATACCGGGAGATTCTCCGCCGTGAGGGCGAGGTACTTGCGAAACGCATCGATCTTATCCAGCGACACGCGCCAGAAGTTCGCCACCTGCTGGTAGGCCCGCTCCAATCTCTCCTCGTCAGGTAGCGCCTTGGAGGAGAAATTATACTCCTTGAGAATCGTCTCGGCGACCGTATACAGCGCGCTGAGCGTTGTGAGGTTCTTGCTCCTCTGGGAAAGCGTATTGCTCTTCCAATTCACCAGCTCAATCTTTCCAATGGGTGCGAGGGGCTCGCCTTCGCGGATCAGCCGCCGGGAGATGACGGCAAATGTATCGTCGTCGCTCGTAATGATGTTGTCGCTCCGGCTGGTCTGCTTGGCATATTTGTTGATTTTATTGAAAATTTTGCGTATCTTTGCCGTATCGGTATGCTCGACGAAGATGACGCAGAGCTCGTCGCTCGCAAGCTCGGGATGCGGTTGCAGGTTGTTCGCCGCTTGCGGCGCCTTCATCCCGGCCGGGATCCCCATTGTGCCACGGATGGCGATCCTCAAACTGAGCAGACGGTGTTGACCATCCAATGCGATGAGCCTCTCCTTGCCGGGGAGGGTGATGAAACCGATATCCTGCGTTCGCGCTCTGTATGCATAAGGCAAACCTTTCACAACGTCGGAGAAGGGTTCAAATATGATCCCTTCGAAGCCGGAGTAGATGTCAATGATCAGACTGGAGAAGAAGTGATCCGGATCTTCAATGACGTAAGGCACGATTTCTTCGACGATGCGGCGAATATCACACTCGCGCTGCATCTTTTCTTCCGCCGTCATGTCCGGCCATTCTGGCATCTCCTTTGCGATGCCCACCCGGTCAATCAATTCCCCCGCGGACATCTTTGCCATATAATAGGTAGTATCTCCCATCTTTGCTCGGATGCATCCCAATGTTGTCACAAAACATCACCAACTTTTCAAAAAACATCATCATAATCTAATTATATACCGGCAATGTTCTAATGTCAATAGAAACCATCATGTAATTCTTATTAATTTACGCAATCCTATCTACGCATAGTTCAAATACTATGTTTATTCGCGCGATGTTTTTCGAAAACATCATTCATAGATGCTTTGATGCCGGAAATTCCCCATTGCAAGGATTGTTTGAATATATTGACATTTCATCCGCGGCATGCTACGATTTAATTTGCGGGAGTTTCTTAAGGCACCACCGCACAGAACGGCGGCGCGTCAGGCGATGCCTTTTCCGCCATCTGCTGCTTGCAAATTCCTCGACTTACCTCCAGTAAGCCTTCAGAATTTGCAATTGCATCTGACGAAAAATTCATTCGCCTGCCGACCACCTTATCTGTGCGGTGTTGCCTTAAACTTCTCATTAAGATGTGTGGCATGCGAAGGAACCGACCCTGCCGGTTTCCGCGTTGAGGGGAGCGATACCTACGAGCAAGCTTAAGGCCATATTCAGGGAGAACAGCTGCTTCTCCGCGTTTCTGCTGAGCATACTCATCACCGGCCTGTCCTACGGACTCTACAAGGGGATACTGGACAACTTCCTGGCCGAGGTCGTGGGCATGGGGGAGATGGACCGGGGCATCACCGAGTTCTTCCGGGAGCTCCCCGGCATCGCGCTGGTGTTCATACTGGCGGTGTTCTACATGATGTCCGCGGAGTCGATGTACAAGGCCGGCGCTGGCATCATGCTGGTGGGCATGGCGATGCACGCGATCCTGCCGCCGGGAAAGGTGCTAATGATACTGGCCATATGCGTCTACTCGCTGGGCGAGCACATCCAGCTGGGCATGAAGAACACGCTCTCGTTGGAGTACGCCCAGCCGGGCCGGGGCGGCGAGGCGCTGGGCATGCAGAACTCCGCCAACCAGATCGGCACGCTGGCGGGGTACCTGGTCGTGGTCGTGGCATTCACGCTGCTCTCGAAGACCCAGCCCTACCGGGCGTTCTTCGCGCTGGCGGCGGTGCTGGCGGGGGTGAGCGCGGTGCTCTCCCTGCGCATCACCGGCCACAGCCAGACCGACGAGCACAGGCGCCGCTTCTACTTCCACAGGAAGTTCACCAAGTACTACATGCTGGAGATCTTCTACGGCGCGCGCAAGCAGGTTTTCTTCACCTTCGGCCCCTACGTGCTGGTGCTGTTCTACGGCGCGAGCGCGGCGACGATCAGCCTGCTGTTCGCGCTCTCGGCCGTCGCCTGCTTCTTCGCCGCGCCGCTGGTGGGGAAGATCATCGACCGGCTGGGCTACAAGGTCGTCATGATCTCCGACACGCTGATCCTGGTGATCGTCTGCTTCTTCTACGGCTTCGCCCACTACCTGTTCCCCCGCGACATCGCCTTCATCGTCTGCTGCGTGAACTACATACTGGACGCGGTGATCTCGCTGGCGTCGATGGCCTCGAACGTCTACGTGCAGGATCTGGCGGACAACCCAGAGGAGGTCAAGGCAACGATCTCCACCGGCGTGTCGGTCAACCACGTGATCACGATCTTCATCGCGCTCTTCGGCGGCTGGATCTGGCAGGCGCTGGGCATCGAGACGCTGTTCATCGTCTCGGCGGTGCTGGGCCTCTGCAACAGCGCCTACGCGGCGTCCATCAAGACGAAAAAGACCGGGG
>CANQGC010000324.1 GCA_947600345.1 uncultured Clostridia bacterium | reverse complement strand
GGGGCGCGACGCTCCAGTCGTATCCAGTCAAGTAACCAGTCAAATTTCAACCCGCGCGCCCCGCGAGGGGCGCGACGAAATGTGGTCGGCGCCGGCAATGTAATCCACAAATTTCAACCCGCGCGCCCCGCGAGGGGCGCGACTTCAGGAACCGGCCCAAGGGGAAACTCATCATACAATTTCAACCCGCGCGCCCCGCGAGGGGCGCGACGTTGCCCTCAAACAGGTTGAGGACCACAGGCAGGAATTTCAACCCACGCGCCCCGCAAGGGGCGCGACTGTTGTTCAGTATCGATATCAGACATCCAGCTCCGATTTCAACCCGCGCGCCCCGCGAGGGGCGCGACCGGTCTTCCAGGGCTTCGTGGACTTCATGGTGGAATTTCAACCCGCGCGCCCCGCGAGGGGCGCGACGATGCCCTCCTTCAGCCGGGCCAGCTGGCCCTCCATATTTCAACCCGCGCGCCCCGCGAGGGGCGCGACGCCTCGGGCAGGTCTACACCATGTCGGAGCTGTCTATTTCAACCCGCGCGCCCCGCGAGGGGCGCGACAAGAGCCAGACGGCGGCGGCTCAGAGCGCACAGATTTCAACCCGCGCGCCCCGCGAGGGGCGCGACGACTACTTGCGGGGTATCGCTGACGCTATCCGGGAATTTCAACCCGCGCGCCCCGCGAGGGGCGCGACTGCAGCCCCTAAAGATATCTACGACGCCGCCAACAAATTTCAACCCGCGCGCCCCGCGAGGGGCGCGACATACTATTATACTCCTATGAATATATATTGTAAAATTTCAACCCGCGCGCCCCGCGAGGGGCGCGACGATAAGATTACCAACTATATAGACCTTAAAACGCTAATTTCAACCCGCGCGCCCCGCGAGGGGCGCGACTAAGGGGGTGTACAGGTGATAGGTGCGGCTCTGATTTCAACCCGCGCGCCCCGCGAGGGGCGCGACCCTCCAGCCGCCTAAAGGCTATTCGGCATATATCTCCTATTTCAACCCGCGCGCCCCGCGAGGGGCGCGACGCCGTCTTCCTCGACGACGATCATAGGCAGAGTGATTTCAACCCGCGCGCCCCGCGAGGGGCGCGACGCCGCCCAGGGTAAAGGGCAGGAGAGAGCGACATATTTCAACCCGCGCGCCCCGCGAGGGGCGCGACTTACCGGTAAAGACCTTAATTTCGACACCATCCTCGTATTTCAACCCGCGCGCCCCGCGAGGGGCGCGACATGGCAGCGCGAGACGCAGAGCCAAAACGACGTATTTCAACCCGCGCGCCCCGCGAGGGGCGCGACTTTCGCCCTTGCCATTTACGAAAGGAAGTTATCAAATTTCAACCCGCGCGCCCCGCGAGGGGCGCGACCCGGGGCAGCAACGTTGCAGAGGTGTCCATCGTATTTCAACCCGCGCGCCCCGCGAGGGGCGCGACAGAAAAGTGGTACAGTAAATACAGGGGCCCAGTAATTTCAACCCGCGCGCCCCGCGAGGGGCGCGACGTTTAGAAATTGCCTTTCTGCGTCCCTCCACACATTTCAACCCGCGCGCCCCGCGAGGGGCGCGACGCTTCTCTGCACGAACATCATCCGGCATAGCCGATTTCAACCCGCGCGCCCCGCGAGGGGCGCGACGACAAGAGCGGCGCGGTTATCACCAGGGCAATCATATTTCAACCCGCGCGCCCCGCGAGGGGCGCGACTTACTTCTCTGTTTGTCGCGGTCGCCTTCCAGTATTTCAACCCGCGCGCCCCGCGAGGGGCGCGACGCCCTGTATTTCTCCTCGTCCGTCTGCTTGGAGTAATTTCAACCCGCGCGCCCCGCGAGGGGCGCGACCACAAGTCCAAAGCGATTGCACAGCTCCCGCCCGATTTCAACCCGCGCGCCCCGCGAGGGGCGCGACGGCGCTGCGGACGGTGTATGCGGGAGGCCTGTGAATTTCAACCCGCGCGCCCCGCGAGGGGCGCGACGTATTTCTCGGCGGCGGTTCTATCGTCCCACTCATTTCAACCCGCGCGCCCCGCGAGGGGCGCGACTTGGCCGGAGCTCTCGCCCCGGCCTTTCCTCATGTATTTCAACCCGCGCGCCCCGCGAGGGGCGCGACCGGCGGCGGTCAAGTCCTTTATCGGGACCGATGAATTTCAACCCGCGCGCCCCGCGAGGGGCGCGACTTCGGCATCAGCATCCCGAGGATTGGCGAGGTAATTTCAACCCGCGCGCCCCGCGAGGGGCGCGACCCGGTGCGCTTGGAGGACCATCAATCGGTGAGATTATTTCAACCCGCGCGCCCCGCGAGGGGCGCGACAAAAACGCCCGTTGCGTTTGATGTACCCGCACATGATTTCAACCCGCGCGCCCCGCGAGGGGCGCGACGTTTGGGTCAACACCTTCCCCGGCTTGCCGGAGATTTCAACCCGCGCGCCCCGCGAGGGGCGCGACGGTGTCCGGGTTATCCGCAACGAGCCGACCACAAATTTCAACCCGCGCGCCCCGCGAGGGGCGCGACCTGGCATCCAGAGGCAGTGGGTCAAACGTCTGTATTTCAACCCGCGCGCCCCGCGAGGGGCGCGACCGCCTCAAACGCCGTGCGTGCCGCCTTAGAGCTATTTCAACCCGCGCGCCCCGCGAGGGGCGCGACTTCTTTGCGTGGTACTTAGTTGTTCTTGTCTCCATATTTCAACCCGCGCGCCCCGCGAGGGGCGCGACCTTCTCCATGTTGACCTCCTTCTTCTCCCATGCGATTTCAACCCGCGCGCCCCGCGAGGGGCGCGACGATGGCAATTGCGGGGCCGTCCGTACCCTCCGGATTTCAACCCGCGCGCCCCGCGAGGGGCGCGACGTCCAGCGATGTGTAAAGGGTTTTCGCTTCTCTCAATTTCAACCCGCGCGCCCCGCGAGGGGCGCGACTCAGGGCGCGGGTCTTTCTTCACCAGCTCTGCCCATTTCAACCCGCGCGCCCCGCGAGGGGCGCGACGCGCCTGAGTGGTTAATCGCCTTTTCGATGGCGATTTCAACCCGCGCGCCCCGCGAGGGGCGCGACCTCACCGTTTTCGTTCAGTGCCGGTATTACTCTATTTCAACCCGCGCGCCCCGCGAGGGGCGCGACACGCGCAGATCCTTGAACCGTTCATCCAGCGTCAATTTCAACCCGCGCGCCCCGCGAGGGGCGCGACCGATACTGCCGATGGAACAAATGACCGTCACCGTATTTCAACCCGCGCGCCCCGCGAGGGGCGCGACAAGCATTTTGGGATTATCTCATTACCGCAAACAAATTTCAACCCGCGCGCCCCGCGAGGGGCGCGACCCGAAGTGTCTGTGATGTCCTCAAACCAGCAACTAATTTCAACCCGCGCGCCCCGCGAGGGGCGCGACGTTGGCGGGATAGTCTACCATGTAGCTGTCGTTATTTCAACCCGCGCGCCCCGCGAGGGGCGCGACT
>CANQGC010000323.1 GCA_947600345.1 uncultured Clostridia bacterium | reverse complement strand
ATCGGCGCGCTGTTCCCCACCTGGGGCTACAAGTTCACGCCGCTGACCTTCAAGTGGTTCAAGCAGGTGTTCACCAGGTACAAGGGCCTGAAGGCGTTCAAGGATTCCTTTGTGCTCTCGCTGATCTCGGCCCCGATCACGGCGCTATTGTCGATGATCATCTCCTACCTGGTGGTCAAGCGCAAGTTCAAGTCGAAGGGCTTCATCGAGGCGGTTTCGATGCTGGCGATGGCCGTGCCGGGCACGGTGCTGGGCGTGGGCTACATCCGCGGCTTCTCCGGCGGGTTGTTCCGCACGGGGCTCTTGCAGGGCATCTACGGAAGCGCGGCGATACTGATCATCGTGTTCGTGGTGCGCTCGCTGCCCACGGGCACCCGCAGCGGCATATCGGCGCTGCGGCAGATCGACAAGTCCATCGAGGAGTCGGCCTACGACATGGGCGCGGACAGCTTCAAAGTTTTCATGACGGTGACGCTGCCGCTGATCAAGGACAGCTTCTTAAGCGGCCTGGTGACGGCCTTCGTGCGCAGCATCACGGCCATCTCCGCGATCATACTGCTGGTGACGCCGCAGTTTTTGCTCATCACCGTGCAGATCAACGAGTTCGCGGAGAAGGGCGCCTACAGCGTGGCCTGCGCCTTCGCCACGATCCTGATCCTGATCACCTACGGCGCGGTGCTGCTGATGAACCTGTTCATCCGCTTCTTCGGCACCAGCAGAAAGATAAAGGAGGATGCCTGAGATGTCCAAGATCGCAAAAGGGGTCAAGCTCGACCACATTTCCAAGATATACAAGGACCCCAAGACGGGGAAGGACTTCTACGCCGTGCACGACGTGTCGCTGGACATCCGTCCCGGCTCCTTCGTGACGCTGCTGGGGCCCTCCGGCTGCGGCAAGACCACCACGCTGCGCATGATCGCGGGCTTCGAGAGCCCGGACGAGGGCGAGATCTACCTGGGCGAGCAGGCCATCAACGCGCTGACGCCCAACAAGCGCGACACGGCCATGGTGTTCCAGAGCTACGCGCTGCTGCCCCACTACAACGTGTTCGACAACGTGGCCTACGGGCTCAAGCTTCGCAAGGTGCCCAAGGATGAGATCCACAGGCGCGTGATGCACATCCTCGAGCTGGTGGAGCTCAAGGGCATGGAGGCGCGCATGACGAACCAGCTCTCCGGCGGCCAGCAGCAGCGCGTGGCGCTGGCCCGCGCGCTGGTGATCGAGCCGTCCGTGCTGCTGTTCGACGAACCGCTTTCCAACCTGGACGCCAAGCTGCGCATCTCCATGCGCACCGAGATTCGCCGCATCCAGCAGGAGGTGGGCATCACCGCCATCTACGTGACCCACGACCAGTCCGAGGCGATGGCGCTCTCCGACCAGATCATCATCATGAATAAGGGCGTCATCGCCCAGATGGGCACGCCCCAGGAGGTCTACTACCGCCCGGCCAACGAGTTCGTGGCGGACTTCATCGGCGAGGCGAACTTCCTGAAGGTGAAGGTTTGCGAGGCGAATGCTTCGGGCGTCACCGTGGAGATGGACGGCGTGCGCTTCCCGGTGCAGAAGCCGGAGGCGGCCATCGCGGCGGGCGAGGAGCGCACCGTCATGCTGCGCCCCGAGGGCATCCGCGTGAGCGAGACGGGCATACTGCCCTGCAAGGTCACGCTGTCCTGCTTCATGGGTTCGTACCAGAACTACCACGTGAAGGTGGGCGACCGCGAGGTGCACGTGACGGACAACCACCCGGTGGGCCGCAGGATCTTCCAGGTGGGCGAGGAGGCCTGGCTCGACTTCCAGCCGCTGGACACGCACCTGATGTAGCCTCGGGAGTTTCATTAAGATAAGGGTCCGGATTTGTGCTGAAATTGGAAAAAAATCTACAAATTGGCGTATAAAGTGATTGAAAGCGCGCCGCTTCCGTGTTAAAATAATAGTGGGGACGGTGCGCTTGCCGCCGGTGAGTACATTGAGGTGAGGGGAGTCCAAGCATGAAGAGATTTTTGCTTTGCATATTGACCCTGGCGCTGAGCCTGGGCTGTCTGTGCGCCGCGGCGGAGGAGATCGACTGGCGCGCCTGCGAGGACAGCGAGCTGATGGTCTACGTGGGCTGCGACGAGGAGCACGGCGCCGCCGTGATCAAGGCATTCCAGGAGAAGACCGGAATCAACACCAGCTACACCCGCCTCTCCGGCAACGAATGCTACAACCGCATCAAGGCGGAGCGCGAGGCGCCCCAGGCCGACGTCTGGTACGGCGGCACCTGGGATCCCTACATCGCCGCCGCGAACGACGGGCTGCTCTACGCCTACGAGGATTTCCAGCACGCCCCCTACAAGTCCGATAAGTACGGCATCGGCGAGCCCGAGTGGTTCGGCATCTACTCCGGCTACATCGGCTTCATCTGCGATATGGACGCCCTGAAGAAGGCCGGCGCCGAGCCGCCGCGGAGCTGGGAGGATCTGACCAGGCCCGAGTACGCGGGCATGATCTGCATGGCGAATCCCAACGCCACCGGCACCGGCGTGATGACGGCATCCATACTCTGGCAGCTCTTTGGCGAGGAGAAGGCGCTGGAGCTGATCTCCGAAATCGACAAGAACGTGGTCGCCTATGTGGGCACCGGCTCGGATACCTGCAGGGAGGTCGCCGAGGGCAAGGCCGCCATCGGCGTGGGCTTTTTGCACACGGGCCTGATGTACATCGAGGAGGGCCACGACAACATCCAGCTCTTCGCCCCCTCGGAGGGCACCGGCTACGAGGTCGGCGGCGCGGCCATCATCGAGAACTGCCCGCACCTGGACGAGGCCAAGCTGTTCCTGGCCTTCGCCATGAGCCCGGAGTGCCAGGAGGTCGGCCAGACCGTGGGCGCGCTGCAATTCCTGACCGTGGAGGGCGCGGAGGATCCCGAGTCCGCCCAGGTGCTGCTGGACATGGGCATCAACCTGATCGACTACGACTCCACCTGGACCGCCGAGCACAAGGACGAGATCATCGCGGCCTGGACCGGCGCCATCAGCGCGGACAAGATCGAGGAGGATTGACCTCCCTCCCACCGCGGAGGCGGGGAGCGCCCCGGCAGCGGGGCGAGGAGATAACGACGGGCGCGAAGCGAGGCCGCCGCACGAAATGGGGTGCGGCGGCCTCGAGCGTATGCGCCGCAATTCGGCCGCGGAGGCGCGGCAGCGGAGGTGCTGTTCCATGAGCCAACACTACGACGCTTTCATTTCATACCGGCACAGCCCGGTGGATTCCCGCGTCGCGGCGCAGATTCAGCGCGGCCTGGAGCGCTTTCACGTGCCCCGCGCCATCCGGAAGAGGACGGGGCGGCGGAGGATCGGCCCCGTCTTCCGGGACAAGGAGGAGCTGCCCTGCAAATTCCGGGGCGGTAGGGCCATTTGCACGGAGTTTTAGGACCACCGACGCGGAGTTTTAAGGCCACCGTGAC
>CANQGC010000322.1 GCA_947600345.1 uncultured Clostridia bacterium | reverse complement strand
AGGACGGCGGCGAGAAGCATGAATTGACGCTGATGCAGAAGTGGCCGGTGCGCATCGGCCGCCCCTACAAGAGCAAGCTCCCGCCGGACATGCCGTTGATCACCGGCCAGCGCGTTATCGACACGCTCTTCCCCATCGCCAAGGGCGGCGTGGCCGCCGTGCCGGGGCCGTTTGGCAGCGGCAAGACGGTGGTGCAGCACCAGCTGGCCAAGTGGGCCGAGGCGGACATCGTGGTCTACATCGGCTGCGGCGAACGCGGCAACGAGATGACGGACGTTCTGAACGAGTTCCCCGAGCTGGTGGACCCAAAGACGGGCAAGTCGCTGATGGAGCGCACCGTGCTGATCGCCAACACCTCGGACATGCCGGTGGCGGCGCGCGAGGCCTCCATCTACACCGGCATCACCATCGCCGAGTACTTCCGCGACATGGGCTACTCCGTGGCGCTGATGGCGGACTCCACCTCCCGCTGGGCCGAGGCCCTGCGCGAGATGTCCGGCCGCCTGGAGGAGATGCCCGGCGAGGAGGGCTACCCCGCCTACCTGGGCTCGCGCCTGGCGCAGTTCTACGAGCGCGCCGGCCGCGTGGTCGGCCTGAACGGCCAGGAGGGCTTCCTCTCGGTCATCGGCGCCGTGTCGCCCCCCGGCGGCGACATCTCCGAGCCGGTATCCCAGGCCACGCTGCGCATCGTCAAGGTGTTCTGGGGCCTGGATTCCGAGCTTGCCTACAAGCGCCACTTCCCGGCGATCAACTGGCTGAATTCCTACTCGCTGTATCTCGACACCGTCGAGGGGTGGTTCGTCAAGAACGTCGCCCCCGACTGGATGGAGCTCAGGACGCGCCTGATGCTGCTGCTGCAGGAGGAGGCCGAGCTGGATGAGATCGTCAAGATGGTCGGCATGGACGCGCTGTCGCCCTCGGACCGCATGAAGCTCGAGGCCGCCCGCTCCATTCGCGAGGACTATCTGCACCAGAACGCCTTCCATGAAACCGACACCTACACGCCGCTCAAGAAGCAGCACCTGCTGATGAAGCTGATCCTCAAGTACTACGACGTCTGCATGGACGCGATCCAGAAGGGCGCGAACGTGGAGCAGCTCTCCAGCCTGCCCGTGCGCGAGGACATCGGCCGCTTCAAGTACCTGCAGGGCGACGAGGTCGACGCGGGCTATGAGAAGATACTGGCCGAGCTCGACCGCCAGGCGGAGGCCACCATTTCCGGGAGGGATGAATAATGCCCAGAGAGTATAAGACCATCGAGGAGGTCGCCGGCCCGCTGATGCTGGTGCGCAACGTCTCCGGCGTGACCTACAACGAGCTCGGCGAGATCGAGCTTGCCAACGGCGAAAAGCGCCGCTGCAAGGTGCTCGAGGTGGACGGCTCCAACGCCCTGGTGCAGCTCTTCGACAGCGCCACCGGCATCAACCCGGCCACGTCGAAGGTGCGCTTCTCGGGCCGCGTGATGGAGCTGGGCGTCTCGCCCGACATGCTCTCCCGCGTGTTCGACGGCCTGGGCCGCCCCATCGACAACGGCCCGGAGATCCTGCCGGAGAAGCGCATGGACATCAACGGCCTGCCCATGAACCCCGCCGCGCGCAACTACCCGCAGGAGTTCATCCAGACCGGCGTATCGGCCATCGACGGTCTGAACACGCTGGTGCGCGGCCAGAAGCTGCCGATCTTCTCGGCCTCCGGCCTGCCCCACGCCCAGCTCGCCGCGCAGATCGCGCGCCAGGCCAAGGTGCGCGGCACCGACGAGCCCTTCGCCGTGGTGTTCGCCGCGCTGGGCATCACCTACGAGGAGGCGGACTTCTTCATCCAGTCCTTCCGCGAGACCGGCGCCATCGACCGCACGGTGCTGTTCATCAACCTGGCCAACGACCCTGCCGTCGAGCGCATCGCCACCCCGCGCATGGCGCTGACCGCCGCCGAGTACCTGGCCTTCGAGCAGAACATGCACGTGCTGGTCATCATGACCGACATCACCAACTATGCCGACGCGCTGCGCGAGGTCTCGGCCGCGCGCAAGGAGGTTCCCTCCCGCCGCGGCTACCCGGGCTACATGTACACGGACCTTGCCACGCTCTACGAGCGCGCGGGCCGTCAGCACGGCAAATCCGGCTCGATCACGATGATCCCGATCTTGACCATGCCCGAGGACGACAAGACCCACCCGATCCCGGACCTGACCGGCTACATCACCGAGGGCCAGATCATACTCTCCCGCGAACTGTACCGCAAGAACATCGCGCCGCCCATCGACGTGCTGCCGTCCCTATCCCGACTGAAGGACAAGGGCATCGGCGAGGGCAAGACCCGCGCCGACCACGCCGACACCATGAACCAGCTCTTCTCGGCCTACGCCCGCGGCAAGGACGCCAAGGAATTGATGGTGATCCTGGGCGAGGCGGCCCTGACCGAGATCGACAAGAAGTACGCCAAGTTCGCCGACGAATTCGAGCGGCAGTACGTGTCCCAGGGCTACAGCGTCAACCGCGACATCGAGGAGACGCTGGACATCGGCTGGAAGCTGCTGCGCATACTGCCCCGCGCCGAGCTCAAGCGCATCAAGGACGTGTACCTCGACAAGTACTACGAGGAGTAAGGGGGCTGGACTATGCCGTCTGCACAGGTAAACCCGACGCGCATGGAGCTCACGCGCCTGAAGCGCAAGCTCGTCACCGCGCGGCGCGGCCACAAGCTCCTCAAGGACAAGCGCGACGAGCTGATGCGCCGCTTCCTGGAGCTCGTGAAGGAGAACAAGGAGCTGCGCAAGAAGGTCGAGATCGGCATCACCGGCGCGAACCGCAACTTCGCGCTGGCCGAGGCCATCTCCGGCGGCGAGGCCGTCAAGACCGCGCTGCTGGCGCCGAAGCAGTCCGTGTCCGTGGAGACTTCCTACAAGAACGTCATGAGCGTCATCGTGCCGGAGTTCGACTACAAGATGCGCACCGCGGACAAGGGCGACATCTACTCCTACGGCTTCGCCGCCACCTCGGCGGACCTCGACGCGGCGGTGTCGTCGCTGGCGGAGATCTTCCCCGACATGCTGCGGCTGGCGGAAGTGGAGAAGGCCTGCTCGCTGATGGCGGCCGAGATCGAAAAGACCCGGCGGCGCGTCAACGCGCTGGAGCACGTGATGATTCCGGACTACATGCAGAAGATCCGCTACATCAGCATGAAGCTCGACGAGAACGAGCGCAGCACGCAGATCCGCCTGCTCAAGGTCAAGGACATGATGATCGCCAAGAACCTGGAGGCCAAGCACGCAAAGCGGGCCGAGCCCTGAGCCCGGCCGGTCGCACGGCAATTTGCAATTCACGGGAGGAACGGCAGCCGCCGCTCCTCCCGTCTCCTCTGTCCGCCCCTTCCATTTCTTATTGAAGGTTAAGGCAACACCGCACAGAACGGCGGCGCGTCAGGCGATGCCTTTTCCGCCATCTGCTGCTTGCAAATTC
>CANQGC010000321.1 GCA_947600345.1 uncultured Clostridia bacterium | reverse complement strand
CATCCTCCTGCGGCGCGGCGGCGGGGCCACCAGCGGGCGAAGGCCCATCACCAGCGGCGCGGCGAACAGCAGGCTCTCCATCAGCGAAACCTGGAAGCGGTCGGCGTCCAGCGCGTAGAAGCCCGCGGCGTTCAGGTAGCCCATGTCGATCTGGTTGAGCTGCGTCTTGGTGAATTGCAGCGCGCGGTTGGGTTCGTCGGTGAGAACCATGTTCTCGAAGTTCTCGATGAATTCGTATTTGCCGTCCCCGTCCAGGTCGCGGCCGATCAGGTAGTGCATCGTTTCGCCTCCCTTGAGTGGGTTTCAAAAAGAATGGGTGTGCAGATTTGAGCAGAAAGGTTGGAATCCCTTTGGGATTCCAAGTCTGGCCTTCGGCCAGACCGATGGTTTACAATCCAGGGGATTGTAAACCATCGCCACCGGCTGCAATTCAAGGCGATTTCCCGCAGGCTTGCCGGGGCAAGTCAAGGGAAATCAACGCAGAAGTGCGGCCTGAAATGCCAAAGATGCGCGTCCAGGATTTTAGAAACACACTCTATACTTCGTCGTTCGTAAGGATCGCTTCTATCTTCTCCAACAGGGCGTCGCGCCCCGTCAAATCCTCCGAGGAGTAGGTCAGCACCTCCCAGGGCTGCACCGCCAGCGTGCGGCAGATCAGCGGGATCGAGCGGCCCCGCTGGGCCCTGGAGAGCTTGTCCGCCTTGGTGGCGATCACGCTGAAGGGGATGTCGTAGTGGCGCAGGTATTCGACCATCAGCTGGTCGTCCCGGGTGGGCTCGTGGCGGATGTCCACCAGGTGGAACACGTGCCTGAGCTGCTTTGAGCCGGTGAGGTAGCCCTCGATCATCTCGCCCCACCTCTGCTGCTCGCCCTTGGGGGCCTTGGCGAAGCCGTAGCCCGGCAGGTCCACCAGCAGGAAGCCGGGGTCGTCGGCCGTCTCGTTGATGATGTAATAGTTGACCAGCCGCGTCTTGCCCGGCTCGGAGGAGGTGCGCGCCAGCTTCGAGCGGCGGCACAGGCTGTTGATCAGCGACGACTTGCCCACGTTGGACTTGCCCGCCATGGCGATCTCGGGCAGGCCCTGCTTCGGGAAGGGGCCAAACTTGCTCTGGGAGAGCAGGAACTCCGCGCGCTTGATGATCATATGGCCAGCCTCACCGTCTTGGGTTTCGTCAGCACCAGCGCCAGCGCCTCGTCCACGCTGTCGATCAGCGTGACGTCGAGCCGCTTGCGGATGTCCTCGTCGATCTCCTCCAGGTCCTTCTCGTTCTCCCGGGGCAGCAGTATGCGCGTCACGCCCAGGCGGTAGGCCGCCAGAAGCTTCTCCCGCACGCCTCCGATGGGCAGCACCTTGCCGTGGAGCGTGACCTCACCGGTCATCGCCACGTCGCAGCGGGCGGGCATGCCGGTGACGGCGCTCAGCACCGCGCAGCTCAGCGCCACGCCGGCGGAGGGGCCGTCCTTGGGCACCGCGCCCTCGGGCACGTGAATGTGCAAATCGTGCTTTTCGAAGTACGCCGCGTCGATCTCGTAGTCCGCCGCCCGCGCCCGGGCGATGCTGCGGGCTAGCTTCGCCGACTCCTGCATGACCTCGCCCAGCTTGCCGGTGATCTCCAGCTTGCCCCTGCCCTCCAGCGCGATGGCCTCGACGCTCATCACCTCGCCGCCCACGCTGGTCCAGGCCAGGCCATTGACCACGCCCACCTCGGCGCGCTCGCCCGCCGGCTGGCGCAGGTAGCGCACCGGGCCCAGATACGCCTTCAGATCCTGGGGGCGTACGGTCACGCTCTTGCGCTCGGGGTTTTCGATCAGCTGCACCGCCGCCTTGCGGCACAGGCGCTCGATCGTCCGCTCCAGCGTGCGCACGCCGGCCTCCCGGGTGTAGCCGTCGATCACGTCCAGTATCGTCCTCTCCGAGGCGCGAATCTGGGTGCGCTTCAGGCCGTGGCGCTCGATCTGCCTCGGCAGCAGGTAGCGCCGGGCGATCTTGGCCTTCTCCTCCTGGGTGTAGCTGGGCACCTCGATGACCTCCATGCGGTCGAGCAGCGCCCGGTCGATGGGGTCGGTGGAGTTGGCCGTGGTGATGAAGAGCACGTCGGAGAGGTCGAAGGCCGTCTCCAGGTAGTGGTCGCGGAAGTTGGCGTTCTGCTCCGGATCCAGCGCCTCCAACAGCGCCGCCGCCGGGTCGCCGCGCAGGTCGCGGGAGATCTTGTCGATCTCGTCCAACAGGAACACCGGGTTCATGCTGCCGCAGCGCTTGATGGAGCTGACGATCCTGCCGGACATCGCGCCCACGTAGGTCTTGCGGTGGCCGCGAATCTCGGCCTCGTCGTGCACGCCACCCAGCGACATCTGGGTGAACTTTCGGTCCAGCGCCCGGGCGATGGACTTGGCGATGGAGGTCTTGCCCACGCCGGGCGGGCCGACCAGGCAGAGGATGGGGCTCTTGAGCGCATCGGTAAACTTGCGCACGGCCAGGTACTCGATCAGCCGCTCCTTGACCTCCTTAAGGCCATAGTGGTCCGCCTCGAGCACCTTCTTCGCCCTAGCGATATCGATCTCGCTCTGCTGGCGCTCGCCCCAGGGAAGCTCGAGCATGTATTCGATGTAATTCTGGCTGACGCTGGATTCCGGCGACTGGGCCGCCGTGCGGGCCAGCCTGCGCAGCTCGCGGCTGACCTTGTCCCGCGCCTCCTCCGGCATCTTGCTCTCGGCGAGCTGCTTGCGGTACTCGGCGATCTCCTCGTCCTCGTCCTCGCCCAGCTCGTCCTGGATGGCGTGCACCTGCTCGCGCAGGTAGTACTCGTGATTGGCGCGATCCATGGCCTCGCGCACCTGCTGCTGGATCCTCTCCTCGACCTCCTGGATGCGGATCTCCTCGGCCAGCAGCCGGGTGGTGAGCTCCAGCCGGAGGTTGACGTCGAAGCACTCCAGCACCTGCTGGCGCGACTCCACGGAGGTGATCAGGTTCGCCGCCGCCAGATCGCAGAGTACGCCGGGCATGCGCTCGCCCTCGATGGTCTGGATCAGCTCCGGCGCGTAGTCGCCCCGCTGCTTGGACAGCTCCTTGGAGAGCGAAACGATGGTGCGCATGTAGGCCCGGCTCTCGGGCAGCGCGGCCTCGTTTCCGGGGGACACGGTCTGCGCGGCGAAGCGGGCGTACTGGCAGTCCGCGCCCTCGTCCAGCGACAGCAGTATGGCGCGGCTCTCCCCCTGCACCAGCAGGCGCAGACTCTGGTCGGGCATGGGCATCAGCTGGCGGATGGTGGCCACCACGCCCACGCCGTAGAGGTCCTCCATCGCGGGATGCTCGGTCATGGCGCTGCGCTGGGCGGCGATGCACAGCCTTCGATCGCCGTTCATCGCCTCCTGCACGGCAGCGATGGAGCGCGAACGCCCGGCGTCCAGCGTCACCACGCCGCCCGGAAAGATCACCAGTCCCCGCAGCGGCAGAAGGGGCAG
>CANQGC010000320.1 GCA_947600345.1 uncultured Clostridia bacterium | reverse complement strand
GCGCGGGACGTGAGCAAGGATCAGAGCTACGTGCTCTACGCGCTGACGCAGGAGCAGCTCGCCCGCGCGGCCTTCCCGCTGGGGGAGTTGACCAAGGCCGAGGTGCGCGCCATCGCCGCGGCCCACGGCTTCCGCAACGCCCGCAAGCGCGACAGCCAGGACATCTGCTTCGTGCCGGAGGGCAGCTACGCGGACTTCATCGAGCGCAGCGCCGGGCATCCCTTCCCGCCCGGGAACTTCGTCGACCGGCATGGAAACGTGCTGGGCAGGCACGAGGGCATCATCCGCTACACCATCGGCCAGCGCAAGGGATTGGGATTGGCGCTGGGGAGGCCGATGTACGTCGCGCGCATCGACCCGGTTCGAAATGAAGTTGTGCTGGGCGAGGACGCGGAGCTGTATTCCCGCAAGCTCACCGCCCGCGACATCAACCTGATCCCCGTCCCCCGCCTCGACCGCCCCCTGCGCGTTCGGGCGAAGGTGCGCTACCGCCAGCCGGAGCAGTGGGCCACCGCCGTGCAGACGGGCGCGGATGATTTGGAGGTCACCTTCGACAAACCTCAGCGCGCCATCACCCCCGGCCAGGCGGTGGTGCTCTACGACGGCGACACCGTCCTGGGCGGGGGAACGATTCAATAAAGGAAGCGATATACATGAACACATTGCAAGAAAAGTATCAGGCGCTGCAGGATAACCTGCGTGCACTGGAGAGCGTGGCCGTCGCCTTCTCCGGCGGCGTGGATTCCACGCTGCTTCTGCGCGTCGCCCACGACGTGCTGGGGGACGGGGCGATCGCCGTGACCGCGCGCTCCTGCTCCTTCCCTGAGCGCGAGCTGAACGAGGCGAGAAGCTTCTGCGCCGAGAACGGCATCGCGCACATCGTCTGCACCTCCGAGGAGCTCGAGATCGAGGGCTTCCGCCAGAATCCCAGGAACCGCTGTTACCTCTGCAAGCGCGAGCTGTTCCAGAAGATTTGGACCATCGCCCAGCTGCGGGGCATCCGCGCGGTGGCCGAGGGCTCGAACCTGGACGACGAGGGCGACTACCGCCCCGGCCTGATCGCCGTTCGGGAGTTGGGCGTGCATAGCCCGCTCCGGGAAGTGGGGCTGAACAAGGCGGAGATTCGCGAGCTTTCCCGGCAGCTCGGCCTGCCCACCTGGGACAAGCAATCCTTCGCCTGCCTGTCCTCCCGCTTCGTCTACGGCGAGACGATCAGCGAGGACAAGCTGCGGATGGTGGACCGGGCGGAGCAGCTGCTGCTCGACCTGGGCTTTCGCCAGGTGCGGGTTCGCGTGCACGGCGACGTCGCCCGGATCGAGATTTTGCCGGAGGAGTTCGAGAAGCTGATGGTCGCGGACGTGCGGGAGAGGGTGTACGCCTACTTGAAGTCCCTGGGCTTCAGTTACGTTTCGCTGGACCTGGGCGGCTACCGCACGGGCAGCATGAACGAGGTGCTGGAGCGCGACAGCGCCTCGCCGCTCGGGAGCGAGGCGGGGCGTTGAGGCAAAACTTCCGGCCGCGAACGCGCACGGGAGGGCGGCGCGCCGCATACTTTGAAGTGAACGCTTCGGATTGCGCGGGGAGGCGATGAGGATGCGCAAGTATTGTGGCGGCGGAACGAATTCGCGCGCACGGCTCGCGGGGATCGCGCTGATGGCGCTGGGCGTGCTGGCGCTTCTGCTGTTCGTGCCCTACTGGGTGTGGACATCGGTGCTGGCGGTGCTGCTGATCAGCGTCGGCTTTCTGGTCTGGCGGTTCAGCTGAGGCCAAGCGCGGCCGGAGGCCGCAAGGCAAGCCCCCGGCCGCGCCTCTATGTCAAAGCATCCGCAGCGCCAAAAACACAAAACCGACGTCTCCGCGTCGGTCTTGGTTTCCCGGATTTTCGCTGCCGGTCCCGAATCGGGCGGCGCGCTTACAGCGCGCGCTCGACCTTGTTGCTCCGCAGGCAGCGGGTGCACACGGACATGCTCTTCGGCACGCCGTTGACCAGCACCTTCACCTTCTGCGTGTTCGGAGCCCAGGTGCGGCGCGTCTTGCGGTTCGAGTGGCTGACGTTGTTGCCGTACACCACGCCCTTGCCGCAGACCTCACAAAACTTTCTCATAACTCTATCACACCTCCTTCAAGGGATATGTCACATCAAAACATATGAATTATAGCACCCTTTCGCACAAAACGCAAGTGGGCGGCGTGTAAAACTTCTGAAACTTTTCGCGCCGTCACCGCGCGGCGTCCGCGGTTTGCGCCGCCCCGGCGACCGCGCCCTCCGGGAACGCGGATTCGCCGATGCGCACCGCGCTCTGGGGCAGCGCCACATTCGCCAGCGCGCCGCAGTCCTGAAAGGCTCCCTCTCCGATGGAAACCAGCCCCTCCGGAAGGATGATCGACTTCAGGCTCGCGCAGCCCTGGAAGGCATGGTCCTCGATGGCGCTCAGGCCAGAACCGAGCGCGACCTCCTCCAGATTCGCGCATTCCGCGAAGGCATAGCTGCCGATGCGCGATACGCTCGCGGGAATGCGAACGCTGCGAAGGTTTGACTGGTTGCAGAAGGCCACCGGTCCGATGGCCTTCACGCCGTCGGGCACGACAACCTCGGCAGCGCCGCCGTCGTAGACCACCAGCGTGCCGCCGTCATCAATGATGAAGCCGCTCCTCGGCGACTCGGCCGCCGCCCCGGGGGCCGGGGCTGGCGCCGCCGCGGGGCTCTCCGCCCCCGCGATGCCTTGCTGCTGGACCGCCTCCGCCGTGGGCGCTGCCTCTCCGGCGGCCGGCTCCGCTGCGGCCTCCGCCGCCCCGGCGCTTTCCTCCGGGGACGGCGCATGCGCGGTCGCGGCCGCCTGCGCCGCCTCCGGCGACGGCGAAGCTTCGGGCTGCTCCGCCGCGGCCGCCAGCGCCAGCGTCGCCGCCAGCGTCAGCGCAAGAATCCGCTTTGTTCCGTTCATATCCGTATCCTCTCCGCCCGAGATCGGGCTTCTGACTTCTCCGTTCGAATTTCGGGCGCTCCCCCTCCGCCTGCGGAAGGGCTGCCGCGCCCCAGAGGATATTCTAGCACAAATTCGTAATAATGTCCAGGAAATATTCATATAATCGCAAAATTTTCCACGCCCCGGGCGAAGCCTGCGCGCGCTTGACAGCGGGGTGCGGAAATGCTATCATCGGAGCCGGGAGGGCGGCGCTTCGCGGCGCGCCTCCATAGCAATATGGCGTCTGTATCGCGCGAAACCGGCGCGAAGGAGGTGCATCGGCGTGAACCTGCTCTACGATGCGAGGCAGCTGACCCAGCTCGCCTCCGGCCTCCAGCGCCTCTGCGGCATTCCCGCGGGCGTTCGCGCTTCGGACGGCCGGCCGCTCTGCGACGAAGGCCCCCGCGCGGACTTCTGCGAACGGCTGCGCGCCCTCGCGGCGGGCGATGCGCGCTGCGCGGACTGCCGGGCCTGCCCGAGGACCGAGGCCGCGGCGGAGGGCG
>CANQGC010000319.1 GCA_947600345.1 uncultured Clostridia bacterium | reverse complement strand
AGTCGCGCAGCTGGCGCTTCCTGCTGGGCTGCGCCGACAGCGTGGCGGAGGCCTACGCGCTGGCCAGGGACTTCCGCGCGGGCGCGAAGCTCCCCGGCGGCACGGACTGGCCGGAGCTGCTCGAGGCGCTGAGGATCGAGACGCCGGACGAGGCGGTCAACTTCCTCGCCAACGGCTTCCTTCAGGCCCAGGCGCTGGATTCCCGCGTGCGCGGCCGCACCGGGCTCTACCAGCCCGGCGGCGCCTACGGCTTCCGAGACCAGCTGCAGGACGTGATCGCGCTGCTGCCCTACGATCCCGGCCGCGCGCGGCGGCACATACTGCGCTGCGCCGCGCGGCAGTTCGAGGACGGGGACGTGCTCCACTGGTGGCACGAGCCCGCCACCGGCGTGCGCACCCGGGTCAGTGACGACCTGCTGTTCCTGCCCTGGGCGGCGGCCCGGTACGTGGAAACTACCGGCGACGCCTCGATCCTCTCGGACAGCGCGCCCTACCTGGAGGACATCGCCATTCCCGAGGGCGCGGAGGACGTCTACGCCGATATGCGGCCCTCGCCGCTGTGCGAAACGCTGCATCAACACTGCATGCGCGCCCTCCGCCGCGCGGCGCGAACCGGGGAGCACGGCCTATGCACGATGGGCGGCGGCGACTGGAACGACGGCATGAACCGCGTGGGCGGCGAGAGCGTGTGGCTGAGCGAGTTCCTGGCGGCGACGGCGGTCGACTACGCCCGCGTGGCACCCGACGAGGGCGACCGGGCCTGGCTCATCGCGCTCGGCGCGCGCCTTCGCGCCGCGCTTGAGGAGTGCGCCTGGGACGGCGAGTGGTACCTGCGCGCCTACGCCGGGGACGGAACGAAGCTCGGCGGCCGGGAGGGCGAAGCCTGCCAGATCGACCTGATCTCCCAGGCCTGGGCCGTGCTGGCCGGGCTGGACGGCGCGCGCTGCCGGCGCGCGATGGACGCCGCCTGGGAGCGCCTGGCGGACGAGCAGTTGGGCGTCGTCAAGCTGCTCGACCCGCCCTTCGATCCGGCGGCGGGCGGCGAAGGCTTCGATCCCGGCTACATCGCCGCCTACCCGCCGGGCATCCGCGAGAACGGCGCCCAGTACACCCACGCGGCGTGCTGGTACCTCTGCGCGCTGATCCGCCAGGGGGACGAGGAGCGCGCCCATCGAGCGCTGCAAATGCTGCTGCCGCTGAACCACGCGAAGGACGCCCGCGCGGCACGTATCTACCGCGTGGAGCCCTACGCGATGGCGGCGGACGTCTATACCAATCCCGGCTTCGCCGGGCGCGGCGGTTGGACCTGGTACACCGGCTCCGCGGGCTGGATGCTTCGGGCGATCCTCGCGCTGCTGGGCTACGAGCGAAGAGGGTCAAAGGTTCGCCTCTGCGTCCTGCTGGGCGGCTGGCCGGAGGCGGCGGTGACGCTGCGCTTCGGTTCGAGCCGCTACCGCCTGGTCTGCCGCAGGGGCGTAGAGCGAATCACGCTGGACGCGGAGGCGGTCGAGGGCGAGTTCATCGAGCTGAAGGACGACGGCAGGGAGCACCTCGCGCTGTTCCCGCCGCGCGAGGTTCGGCAAAATATAACACAAAAAACCTTGAAGGGCAGGGAGACTGTGCTATAATCCTAGAAAATTCATTCCACACGCGTCCGCTCCACGGGCGGACGCCGGGAGGCGGTTGTCTATGAAGGCATGGCTGAAGAAGGCGTACCGGCGCTACATCATCGACGCGCTATCGGCGATGGGCATGGGCCTGTTCGCGTCGCTGATCATCGGGCTGATCCTGTCCCAGCTCTCGGCGATCCCGCTGCTGAGCTTCCTCGCGCCCTTCGCAGCGGTGGTGGCGGCGAGCTCGCCCGTGGTGGGCGCGGCCATCGGCGTGGCCATCGGCTACGGCCTGAAGGTCGTGCCGCTGGCGATC
Organism: uncultured Clostridia bacterium; assembly: GCA_947600345.1. Lineage (GTDB taxonomy): Bacteria > Bacillota > Clostridia > Christensenellales > Aristaeellaceae > SFTH01. The sequence continues at coordinate 1,545 of CANQGC010000319.1, read as the reverse complement.
TTCTCCTGCGCGGCGGCGGGCGCGTTCGGCTACCAGCTCAGCGGCCCGGTGGGCGCCTACCTCGCCGCGGTCGTCGGCGCGGAGCTGGGCGGCCTGGTCGCGGGCAAGACGAAGGTGGACATCATCGTCGTGCCGACGGTGGTGATCGTGGCCGGCGGCTTGGTGACGAACCTCACCGCCTCCGGCATCAACGCCGGCATCGCGGCATTGCAGCGCTTCCTGGAGACGGCGACGACGCTGCACGCGATCCCGATGGGCATCATCGTGTCCGTGGTGTTCGGCCTGGCGCTGACCGCGCCGATTTCCAGCGCGGCGCTGGCGGCGATGATCTTCACCGTGCCCGAGGGCGAGACCATGGGCCTGGGCCTGATGCTGGCCGCCGGCGCGGCGACGGTGGGCTGCTCCTGCCAGATGGTGGGCTTCGCGGTGTCGAGCTTCCGGGAGAACGGCGTATCGGGGCTGATCGCCCAGGGCCTGGGCACATCGATGCTGCAGGTGGGCAACATACTGCGCAGCCCGGCGATCCTGCTCCCGCCGACGCTGGCCTCGGCGATTCTGGGACCGCTGGCGACGACGATCTTTCAGATGAAGAACGCGGGCTCCTCGGCGGGCATGGGAACGTCCGGCCTGGTGGGCCAGTTCGGCACCTGGGCGGCGATGGCGGGGGAGAGCGGCACGCTGTGGAAGATGGCGCTGCTGCACTTCGTGCTCCCGGCGGCGCTGTCGCTGCTGTGCTCGGAGTTGATGCGCAGGAAGGGCTGGATTAAGTCCGGCGACATGAAGCTGGAGCTGTAAGGCAAGCCGTAACCCCAGAAGGGAGAATCCAAGGAACCTCAGGTTCCTTGGTGAGGATTCTTAAGGGGCAAAGCCCCTTAAGCAGGTCTGGGCGGAGCCCAGCGTAATCCCAGAAGCTGCGGCAGGTAAGCGGCTGCGGCTTGCGGACAAAGGCAGCGCTCCCAGGCGGCCCGCGGTACAAAACCCAAGCGTTGGCAATGCGTACCAGCGCTCCATCGCCTCCATACCGCGGGCCGCCGGCGGCGACACCTTGGCTTGGGAGCGCAGCGAACCAAGCAAAGGGAGCCCGCCACTAACTCGCAGGCGAAGCCTGCCCCGTACCCCCTGTGCTCCCTGTCCACAAGACGAAAACGATCATACATCCATACAAGAAGAGCCGTCTCCCGAATAATGGCGCGATTTGCCGTGAACGGGAGGCGGCTCTTATTGATGGGTGATGTTCTTGAAGCCATCGATCGCTGGAGGTCGCGGCGGTGCGTTGGAGAGTTAGTGGCGGCTGCCTTAAATTGGCAAGCCTCCCGGCTTGCCAATTCAACTCCGCGCCGCCGTCGGCCCGCGGATTGGAGGCGATGGGGCCTGAGTACGCATTGCCGCAGCCTCGATTTGATCCCGCGGGCCGCCTGGGAGCGGTGCCTTGTGCCGCAAGCCGCAGCCGCGTACCTGGCGCAGCCTCTGGGGTTACGCTGGGCTCCGCCCAGACCTGCTTAAGGGACTCTGTCCCTTAAGAATTCCTGCCAAGGAACCTGAGGT
>CANQGC010000318.1 GCA_947600345.1 uncultured Clostridia bacterium | reverse complement strand
GCCGCCGTGAGCGGCTCCGCGGGCCTCGGCATGGCCGAGGCGGCGGGCATCCCCTTCGTGCAGGAGGTCTACGCCACCGGCGAGGCTGTGCGCCGCTTCGAGCCGGACACCAGCGTGGTGATCGAGCTGGGCGGCGAGGACGCCAAGGTCATCTTCTTCGACCACGGCCTGGACGAGCGCATGAACGGCAGCTGCGCCGGCGGCACCGGCGCGTTCATCGACCAGATGGCCGTGCTGCTCAACATGAGCGTGCGGGAGATGGACGACGCCAGCCTCGGCCACAAGCGCCTCTACCCCATCGCCTCCCGCTGCGGCGTGTTCGCCAAGAGCGACATCCAGCCGCTCTTGAACCAGGGCGCGGCCAAGTCCGACGTGGCCGCCAGCATCTACCAGGCGGTGGTGAACCAGACCATCGCGGGCCTGGCCCAGGGCCGGAAGATCGAGGGCAAGGTCATGTTCCTGGGCGGGCCGCTGTACTATTGCAAGGGGCTGCGCGAGCGCTTCCAGGAGACGCTGAAGCTCTCCGACGAGAACGCGGTGTTCCCGGAGTATGCCCGCTTCGCCGTGGCGCTGGGCGCCTGCATCTACGCCGAGAAGGACGGCGTAACGTTCGACTACGACTCCATCGTGTCTGCCATCCGGGACAGCATCGGCAAGGGCGCGTCCGCTTCGCACCGCCTGCCGCCGCTGTTCGAGACCGAGGCGGATTATCAGGCATTCCGGAAGCGCCACGCGAAGGCCAGCGTGCCCGAGCGCGACATTCAGACCTACTCCGGCGACGCCTGGCTGGGCATCGACTGCGGCTCCACGACGACGAAGCTGGTGCTGATCTCGAAGGAAAAGGAAATTCTTTTCACCTACTACGCCTCGAACCAGGGCAATCCGGTGGAGATCGTCCGCGCCCAGCTGGGCCGGATCTACGACCAGTGCGGAGACCGCATCCAAATTCGCGGCTGCGCGGTCACCGGCTACGGCGAGGAGCTGATCAAGAGCGCCTTCCGCTGCGACGAGGGTCTGGTGGAGACCATCGCCCACTACACCGCCGCTCGCCACTTCCGCCCGGACGTGGACTTCATACTCGACATCGGCGGCCAGGACATCAAGTGCTTCAAGATTCGCGGCGGGGCCATCGACTCCATCATGCTGAACGAGGCCTGCTCCTCCGGCTGTGGATCGTTCATCGAGACCTTCGCCCGCTCCATGGGCCGCACGGCGGCGGAGTTCGCCGAGCACGGCCTGAAGGCCCGGGCCCCGGTGGACCTGGGCACCCGCTGCACGGTGTTCATGAACTCCTCGGTCAAGCAGAGCCAGAAGGACGGCGCGACGATCGAGGACATCTCCGCCGGACTCTCAGTGAGCGTCGTGCGAAATGCGCTGTACAAGGTCATCCGCGCGAATTCGCCGGAGGAGTTGGGCAGGAACATCGTCGTACAGGGCGGCACGTTCCTCAACGACGCCGTGCTGCGCGCGTTCGAGCTCGAGATGGGCGCGGAGGTCATCCGCCCGGCCATCGCCGGTCTGATGGGCGCTTACGGCGCGGCGCTGCACGCCATGCGCTTTGAAAAGAGCAATCTCATCAGCCTGGCGGAGCTGATGCACTTCCGCCACGACACCAACACCGCCGTGTGCAAGGGCTGCACGAACCACTGCCATCTGACGATCAACATCTTCCCCGACGGCCGCCGCTTCATCTCCGGCAACCAGTGCCAGCGCGGCGCGGGCGGCGGGAAGAACATCGAGGAGCTGCCAAACCTGCACGCCTTCAAGCGCGACATGCTCGCGGGCCTGAAGGGAACCCCCGGCCCGCGGGGCAAGCTGGGCCTGCCGCTGGCGCTGGGCATGTACGAGCTCGCGCCGCTGTGGCACGCCATCTTTACGAAGCTCGGCTTCGAGGTGGTGCTCAGCCCGCTCTCCACGCGCAAGACCTACGAGAAGGGCCAGTTCTCCATCCCCTCGGACACGGCCTGCTACCCGGCGAAGATCATGCACGGCCACATCGAGGAGCTGATCGAGCAGGGCTGCGAGCGCATCTTCTACCCCTGCCTGAGCTACAACATCGACGAGCACGCCTCGGACAACCACTACAACTGCCCCGTGGTCGCCTACTACGCCGAGCTGCTCCACGGCAACATGGACAGCCTGAAGCAGGTGGACTTCCTCTACCCCTACCTCTGCCTGGACACGCCGAAGCAGCTGGCCGACACCCTGCGCAAGCGTCTGGGCGAGTCCGGCCTGAACTTCGGCAAGCGGGAGATCCGCGAGGCCGTGGACGCGGGCTTCGCCGCCTACGAGGCCTGGATGGCGAAGATTCGCGCCGAGGGCGAGCGGGCGCTCCAGTACGCGAAGGATCACGGCAAGCGCGTGATGATCCTCGCCGGCCGCCCCTACCACGCCGACCCGGAGATCGGCCACGGCATCGACAAGCTCGCCACCAGCCTGGGCTTCGTGGTGGTCAGCGAGGACAGCGTCTGCCAGCTCGAGCCCAAGCAGAGCGTGCACGTGCTGAACCAGTGGACCTACCACTCCCGCCTCTACCGCGCCGCGCGCTACGCCGCCGAGCACGAGGGCGTGGAACTGGTGCAGCTGGTATCCTTCGGCTGCGGCCTGGACGCCATCACCACCGACGAGGTCCGCGCCATATTGGAGGGCAGCGGCAAGCTCTACACACAGATCAAGATCGACGAAATCACCAACCTGGGCGCGGTGCGCATTCGCCTGCGCAGCCTGCTCGGGGCGCTGGAAGAGAGGGGGAATTGAACTTGGCGCTGATGGAGCAGAACTACATCCCCTTCACCAAGGAAATGATCGACACGCACACCATCCTGGTTCCGACGATGCTGCCGATGCACTTCAAGATGATCCTGAGCGTGATGCGCACCTACGGCTACCACGTGGAGCTATTGGAGAAGTCCGGCCCGGAGATCGCGCAGACGGGACTCAAGTACGTGCACAACGACACCTGCTACCCGGCGATCCTGGTCATCGGCCAGTTCATCGACGCGCTGCAGACCGGCGGCTACGACCCGGACAAGGTGGCGCTGATCCTGTTCCAGACCGGCGGCGGCTGCCGCGCCTCGAACTACATCTCGCTTCTGCGCAAGGCGCTGGCGAAGGCGGGCTATTCCCAGGTGCCGGTGATCTCGCTGAGCCTGGCGGGCATCGAACACCACCCCGGCTTCGAGCTCTCGCTGGGCAAATTGAAGGGCATGATGTGCGCGGTGCTCTACGGCGACCTGCTGATGACGCTGGTCAACCAGCTCCGCCCCTACGAACTGCACCCCGGCGAGGCCCAGAAGAAGGCCGAGGTCTGGACCGAGCGCCTGGGCCGGGAACTCGGCGCCGAAGGCCACAGCGGCCTGGCGGCGCTGCGGCGCAACTACCGAAGGATCCTGGAGGACTTCGCCACCGTGCAGACCGAGGCGCGCGATACGGTGCGCGTGGGCGTGGTGGGCGAAATCTTCGTCAAGTACTCCCCGCTGGGCAACAACAACCTGG
>CANQGC010000317.1 GCA_947600345.1 uncultured Clostridia bacterium | reverse complement strand
CCTCCCCGAGACCAAGCGGGAGCACTTCGCCCACTGCAATCCCGACGGCGTCCCCATCTGCGAGTATTGCGAGGAGGAGGTGCCCGGTATCGCGCCGGAGCATGATCCCGACTACGATGACGCCGTTAGCGTGGATTCGGAGCGCCACGGCTACCGGTGCATGAACTGCGGCGAGCTCTGCGCCTACGAGGCGCACGCCGCGCGCTGCGGCGATGTCGAGGGCATCTGCAGCGAGTGCGGCCAGCCCACGCAGCGCATAGAGCACGTCGCGGACGAGGGCAGGGGCTGCGAATCCAACGAGCGCTACCACTGGCAAATCTGCATCTTCTGCGGCGAAAAGCTGGGTGTCGAGCCGCACTACTATTCCTGCGTCAATTGGAGCGACCCGATCGTCTGCGATGAGTGCGGCGCTCCGGTGCCCGAGGACGTCGAGCCGATCCACAACATCAACTATCAGGTGGGGGACTACAAGAATTCGAAGCTGCACACCGTCACCTGCAAGGACTGCGGCTATACGGAGGACTGCCCCCACATCGCGCCCTGCAAATCGAAGACGCCGAAGGTTTGCGCGGTTTGCGGCGGCAGCGGTTCCACCCAGAAGGAGCACGACGGCTACATCAAGGCGAACGCCACGAAGTGCTGGTTCTACTGCACGCGGTGCAAGAAGAAGATCTGGAACCTGCCGCACCGCGTCACCTGCTACAGCGGCGGCCGCTGCATCAACTGCGGCATCCAGGTGGCGAACGCCAAGCCCGTTCACGAATACATCAACGGCTTCTGCGTCTACTGCGATGAGGAGGCCAGGATTGAATACCCCAAGGAGCTGACGCTGACGGCGAAGGAGAGCGCCTCGCCCAAGGCCACCTCCGATGTGGACAAGGGCTTCCTCTACAAGAGCTCGAATCCCTACGTGGTCAAGATCAACGCCAAGGGCAAGATTACGGCGGTTTCGGAGGGCCAGGCGGACATCTACGTCACCGGCAAGACCAGCGGACGGCGAATCACCTGCGCCGTGACGGTGCTGCCGCTGCCCGCGGCCATCCGCCTGGAGGGAGGACAGAGCACGCTGAATCTCGGCGAGCAGCTGCAGCTCGCGGCGCGCGTCGATCCCGAGGACGCGCTGCAAAAGGTCAAATGGAAGGCCTCGAACGGCAACGCGACCGTCGCCGATGGCCTGGTCACGCCGAAGAAGGAGGGCAAGGTCACCATCACGGCCACCACGGAGGCAAAGGGCAGGAAGGGCAAGAAGCTCAGCGCGACGCTGAAGCTGACGGTCGTGGATCCGAGCAAGCCGCGGGCGGTGACGATCAACGGCGGCGCGAAGGAGATCCCGCTGTACCTGGGGAGCGAGCCGCTTAAGCTGATGAGTGCGATTGAGCCGGAGACGGCGACGCCCGGGGTGACCTGGTCGATCCCGAACAAGAACCACCGGAAGATCGCCACGATCGACGCGACCACCGGCGTGCTGACGCCGACGGGCACGAAGACGGGAGCGGTGACGGTAAAGGTCACGACCACCGCGAAGAAGGCGAACAAGAAGTACGCGACGGCGACGATTAAGGTCGTAGTGGCCGATCCGAAGCTTCCCTACAGCGTGGCAATCGACCAGAAGGGCCCGTTCGAGCTGAAGGCGAACGCCCAGCAGAAATTCACGGCGACAATCGAACCTGCAGGCGCGACGGAGAAGACGGGCCTGACCTGGTCGATTCCGAAGGCGCAGCAGAAGTACGCGACGGTAAACAAGGACACGGGCGAGGTGACGGCGAAGGGAAAGAAGGGCAGCGTGACGCTGACGGTCAAGACCGCCAACGGCAAGAAGGCCAGCATCAGGATCAACGTCGTTCCGTAGGAGCGGAACTCAAGCAAAGCGGCGCAGCCCCGGGGGCAATCCTCCGCGCCGTCCAATCGAAGCATCGAACCCAAGGCAAACGAAGAACTCCGCGCCTCGGATCTATGGGCGCGGAGTTCGTGTCTGCCGCAAAGCGCGCATCGGAGGAAGAAGCGCAGGACTTCCGGGCCTCGCCTATGGGCCCGGAAGTCCGTCATCCCAGCGCGGCAGCAGATGGCCGCCGGCCCCGCCAGCTACTTCATGTACTTCTCGATCGCCTGGCAGAGGTCGTCGATGGTCTGCTGGTCGCCCTGGCGGGCGGCTTCAAGCACGCAATGCTTCAGGTGATCCTGCAGAATCAGCTTGCCGGTGTTGTCGATGGCGCTGCGCACGGCGGCGATCTGCACCAGCACTTCGGAGCAGTCCCGGCCCTCCTCCACCATGCGCTTCACCGATTGCAGATGCCCGATGGCCCGCGAGAGCCGGTTGAGCACTGCCCTGGTGTTTTCGTGGGTGTGGGTATGGTTGTGGGCGTGGTCGTGCTCGTGAGGCACGCCGTGCTCGTGCATCCAGGCGTGGTCGTGCTCGGGCTCATGGAAGCGCGCGTCGCTCATGGGAAAATCACCTCATCTATTATTCTACGATAAACCGAAGGCTTTTGCAAGCGGGTAGGGGGGATATTTCGCGAGGCGGCGCTTCGACACTCTTTTGGTTTTTTTGAGAATGCTATGGACTTTGCCGGGCTGGTATGGTAAAATTTAAGTGAGTTTCTGGGGCTCGGAGCCTGTGTGTTCCGGAAAGCGCGGCGCTTGATTCTGGCCGCGGCGGCGACCACCCGGAGGAAAGGAAGAAAGCAATGAAGCATTGTATCAGGCGGATATTCGCGGCGGCGCTGGCGCTGGCGGTCGCGATGAGCTTCGCGCTGGCCGAGGGCGGCGCGCCGGAGAACGGCCGGGCGATGGCCGCGGTGAAGCGCGGCGCAAGGGAGGTCAAGCGCGCGGTGGACGCGCTCGCGAAGCAGACGGAGCAGGCGGAGCAGCCGGAACAGGCGGAGCCGCAGCAGCTCGAAGGCGCGGCGGCGGACGATTCCGAGGAATCGCTGCGCGCCCTGCTGACCGAGGCGAGCGGATGGGAGGACTTTGATTACTTCTACCGCTTCGACTATGACGGTGACGGCAGCAGCGAGGCCTTCGCGCTGGCGGGCGCGTTTGAGGACAAGGCGTACGCGGGCGACCTGTGGTTCGTGAGCGCGAACGGCGCGCAGCCGCTGCAGCAGGGCCTGGCCTACGCGGCGCTGGAGATCGATGGCAGCGCGCCCGGAATGATCTTCCGCGCGGTGGAGAGCGAGAGCGGCACGGCGCACACTTGGACGGTGGAGAACGGCGCGCCCAGGGAAGTGACCGGCGAGGAAGCGCCGGAGGACGGCGGCGAGCCCGCCCCGGCCGAAGCGGAGGAACCCGCCCCGGCCGAAGCGGAGGAACCCGCCCCGGCCGAAGCGGAGGAACCCGCCCCGGCCGAGGAACCGGTTGAGGCGGCGGAACCGGTCGAGCCGGAGGAAGCGGCCGAACCGGAGGAAGCGGCCGAGCCGGAGGGATCCGTCTTGCAGGAGGGACCGACCGAGGCGGCGGAACCTGCCCTGCCCGAGGAGCCGGCCGAGCCGGAGGAATCCGTCCTGCAACAGGGACCGGCCGGAGCGGCGGAACC
>CANQGC010000316.1 GCA_947600345.1 uncultured Clostridia bacterium | reverse complement strand
TTAGTGGCGGCTGCCTTGAATTGGCAAGCCTCCCGGCTTGCCAATTCAACTCCGCGCCGCGGCGGCCCGCGGTATGGTTACGATGAAACGGTGGTTCGCTTTGCCGGCGCCTTGGCTGGATACCGCGGGCCGCCTGGAAACGTGGCCTTGTGCCGCAAGCTGCAACCGCCTGCTATGCGCTGCCTCTGGGGCTACGCTGGGCGCTGCCCAGACCTGCCAAGGAACCTGAGGTTCCTTGGATTCTCCCTTCTGCTGCCGCGCTGGAAGCGCAGCCTTTCACCTCAAACCGCAACCGCCTACTCAGCGCCGCCTCAGGGACTACGCTGGGCGCTGCCCAGACCTGCCAAGGAACCTGAGGTTCCTTGGATTCTCCCTTCTGCTGCCGCCTGCGATGCGCTGCCTTTTGCCTCAAACCGCAACCTTCTTCTGAGCACGGCCTCTGGACTACGCCAGGCGTTGCCCGCCAGGTAATTCTACCTCCACGCGGAAGCCGTGCGGAGTTTCGTTTGCGAAGCAAACGCGGCCGCCGTGGGCCTGGACGATCCGGCAGACCAGCCGCAGTCCCAGGCCGTGCGCCGCGCTCTGCCCCACCGGTCGAAACACGCACTCCGGGAAGTCCTCCGCGTTCAACTCGGCGAGTTTCTCGCTGGCCGCGCCCGCGCCGTCGTCGGAGACGACGAAGCGGCACCACTCCCCGCTCCCCTCCACCAGCAGGCGAATCCGGCACCCGCCCGGATTGTGCGCGGCGGCGTTCTGCAGCAGGTTGCCCAGCATCCGCGCCAGCAGCGACTCGTCGCCCTCAATCGCGTCCGGCGCGCGCTCCACGTCCAGCTCCACCGGCCAGCGCTCCCGCCGCTCCTGCTCCAGGAAGTCCACGGCCGCCCGGCGGGCGAGCTCGGCGGGCGATAGCTTCTCTGGCCGCAGCGGCCGCATGTGCGCTTCCAGCTTGGAGATCAGGCCCAGATCCTCCACCAGCCTGCGCAGCCGCTCCGCCTGGCGGCGGATGATCCCGGCCTGCTCCCGGGCGGCGGGCGGCAGCGAGGGATCCTCCTCCAGCTCCCCGGCGTAGCCCAGCGCCAGCGCCAGCGGCGTGCGGATGTCGTGGGAGATGCCCCGCACCCAGTCCTCCCGGGTGCGCTCCCGCTCGGCGGCGCGGTAGCCGGCCCGGTTCAGCGCCGCGCAGAGCTCGGGAAACGCGCCGTCCTCCGGCAGCGACGGCGCCTCGCCCCCGGCGATGCGCTGCACGCCCGCCAGCAGCATGGCCTCGGCCTCGCCCATCCGGCGGTCCCAGCGCCGCAGGATGCCCAGCGCCAGCGCGAAGTTCGCCGCCGTCACCGCCGCGGCGGCGGCCAGCGCACCCACCGGCAGGAACATCGCCAGCGATACCAGCACCAGGTTTGCCGCCAGCATCGGCGGCATCAGCCGCGCGCAGAGCGCCAGGCCGCGGCGCAGAAAGCTCCGACCGTCCATCTAGTCCACCTCCCGCGCGATCAGCTTGTAGCCCAGCCCCTTGACGGTGAGCAGCGACTCCGGCGCCGACGGGTTTGCCTCGATCTTCTCCCGCAGGTGGCGGATGTGCGTCATCAGCGTGGATTCGTAGCCCTGCCAGTGCTCGCCGCAGGCGCTCTGGCAGAGCTCGCCGATGGTCACGATGCGGCCGGGGCTCTCCGCCAGCCTGCGCAGCACGCCGTACTCCCGAGCGGTCAGCGGGATGGTCTCCTCCCCGCGCCGCACCTCCGCGCGGTCCAGGTCCACCTGGGCGGCGGCCAGGCGCACGATGCGGCGGTCCGCCGGATAGGCCCGGCTCAGGATCGCCCGCACGCGCAGCAGCAGCTCCCGGGGCAGGAAGGGCTTGACCAGGTAGTCGTCCGCGCCCAGCTCGAAGCCGGAGACGCGGTCCTCCGCCTCGCCCCGGGCCGTGAGCATCAGCACCGGCAGCGAGCTGCGCGCGCGGATCTCCTGCAGGAGCGCAAAGCCGTCCATGCCGGGCATCATCACGTCGAGTATCGCCATGTCTGGAAGCCTGCCGCCCAGCAGATTCAGCGCCTCCCGCGCCGAGGCGGCCGTCACCACCCGCGCAAAGCCTGCCCGGGCGAATATGGCGCGAATCATCTCCAGCAGCTCCCGCTCGTCGTCCACCACCAGGATCGTGCGCTCGGTCATCGTACACACCTCCGAACCTATTATACTACCAAAGCGCCCGCTTGTGTCGAATTCGCGCGAATCTCAAGGCAGGCTCAAGCCGGCGTCAAGCGCGCTTCAAGGGCGGCGCGCTAGCATGGTGGGGAAACGAGAGAGGAGGAGACGACAATGAAGAGAATCCTGGCGATGCTTATGGCCCTGCTGCTGGCGCTGACCGGCTGCACCAAGGAGGAAACGCTGGCGGTCTACAACAAGCTCGTGGAGGCGTTGGGCTGGCTGTCGCTGACCAGCGACGCCGCGCTCGTGGGCGAATGCGTCCGGGGCGCGGACGGCTACACCGGCGCCTACCATGCGGAGTACGAGGGCTTCTCCGGCGCGGAGATGCTCTTCGGCGGCACGAGCATCGAATCGCGAAAGCTGACCGTGCGCTGCGCGCTGGCGGTGGAATCCGGCGAGGCGAAGGTGTTCTGCCTCAACGGGAGCGGCGCGCCGAAGCTGCTGCTGGGCTCCGACGGCAGCTACGAGGGCGAACTGACCCTGCCCGGCGGCAGCAGCTGCATCGGCGTATATTGCGAGGACTTCGCGGGCAAGCTGGACCTGGCGGTCGAGTGAGCCGCGCCCGGCGGGAAAAGCGCCTCCCGCCGGGCTTCCGCCCCCGCTTCCTGTGAAAATTTCGCGAAGGGGCTTGACAGCGCTCGGAAGATGTGGTAAAATAAACTTCGCGTTGAGAGACGCGATGTCGCGGGGTAGAGCAGTCCGGTAGCTCGTCGGGCTCATAACCCGGAGGTCGAGGGTTCAAATCCCTCCCCCGCAACCATTTGCCGGCGTATCTCAGTTGGCTAGAGAATTCGGTTCATACCCGAAGTGTCAGCGGTTCGAATCCACTCGCCGGTACCAGTTGAAAGTAGTGCAATGTGATAGATTGCACTACTTCTTTTTTGTACGAAAAGCTGCAAGAATGGTTCTTTGTCAAGAGTAGGGGTGTGGTATCAGAGAGAGGAGGATTCTGGCTCTGAAGGAGTGGAAGTTGCGGAAGCCGAAGGCGAGGCGCTTGAGGGTCTTTATGGCGTTGTTGCAACCCTCCGTGAATCCGTTGGACAGCGGTATGTCGAAAGCGTTGAGTATGTAGGGGCGCCAGTTTCTCAGCATCTTGCGGCAGTCTTTGAACTCCGAGAGCTTGAGCTGGTCGCAGGCGTCGAGGAAGGTTTCCAGACGGTGCACGGCCGTCTTTCTGTCCGGGGCGTCCATGAAGGAATAGAACTGCTCCTTGAGGGCATAGGCCTGCGCGAGCTTGTCGGAGAAGCGGAGCATGACATCGGGGCGTATTCAAGATTTTCTGTAAAGAGCAACTGTGACGGACGAAAGATTTCCGGAGCCAGAGGTCAGAGCCGGC
>CANQGC010000315.1 GCA_947600345.1 uncultured Clostridia bacterium | reverse complement strand
CTCTCGACTTACCTCCAGTAAGCCTTCGAGCTTTGCAATTGCATCTGACGAAAAATTCATTCGCCTGCCGACCACCTTATCTGTGCGGTGTTGCCTTGCGGTACTGATGCTCTCCGCGCCTCTGATTCGCACTGAGCAAATTGTATATCGATCAACTATGTTTGTCAATCCCCAAGAAGGTAAAGTGTGATTTAACTCCGGGGCGAAGGCTCGACCGCGCGCTCCTCCATCGCGCTCATTCGTAGCCGAAGCGCGCGCCCTCCGGCGCTGCGGCATCCGCTCCGCGCGGGCCCGTCAGCGCGGCGAGCACCACGCAGACGATCGAGAACACCGACGGCCGCGCTCCGACCGAGGGGGCGCTCCCCGTGATCACCGCGCAGAGGAAGCAGAAGTAGATCAAATGCAGCAGCTGCGCGAGGAAGTACGCCCGATTGACGTGCAGCTTCTTCCCGGCGAAGCGCGCGACGACCGTGGCGATGCCCAGCACGACACAGGCGACAAACAGCGCGATGTAGCCATAAAAGAAGGCCACGAGCTTGTCAAAGTCGCCGGTGTCCTTCGCACCGAGGGCGAGCGCCCAGCGTCGGAAGCCCCAGCTCATCGGCGCGGCCTGCGTGCAAAAGTGATTCCATTCGATGGGCGAAATCTTCCCATCGGATATTTCGAAGAGCGCCTCCCTGACATCCCCCGCGTCGGAGAAGCCGCCGACGCGATCCGAGCGCCAGGCGATCTCGTCGATCACATCGTAGAGGTCGTAGCGGAAATCGAACAGCTCCTCCTCCCCGCTCGTCACGACCAGCCAGTTCGCCGCAATGAGCGCCAGCGAGATCAGCGCGATCAGGCCCGGCCGAAGCCTCCTGCTATCCTGCCAGCGAAAGCCGCGCAGGCGCTGCCCGGCCCTGGAGTCCATCGCCCCTCCGGCCAGCCCCAGCAGGACGGAGGCGACGGCCAGCAGCGCGGCCTTGCACCGCCGGGCGAATCCCTCCGGCAAAAGCTCCGGCTTCCCCGGCGCGCTCCGCGCCGCCTTCTCGCCGCACTGCGGGCAGAACTTCGCGCTGTCCGGCAGCTCCCTGCCGCATTTCGTGCAATACATGCTCTCTTTCCCCTCGCGCTTCCTTTCGCATGTCCGAACGCCGCTTCTCCCCGGGCGATGATTCCTCGCCCGCCTACTTCATCACGAATTTCTCGCCCACGACGACGCTCATGCCCTCGGGGCAGCCCTCGAACACCTGATCCAGCGTCGCGAGATTGCTCGTATCGAAGTGCTTCAGGTTGACCGATTGCAGATTGCTGCAATAGAAGAAGGCGCACATCATCGTGTAGAGCTCCGGCGTCTCGAAGCTCGAGAGGTCCAGCTCCTCCAGCGATTCGTCGAAGGCGAACATGTAGGACATGTCCCGCAGCTGCCGCGTATCGAAGCCGGACAGGTCCACTTCGCGCAGCGAGGTGCAGTCGCTGAACATCGTCGCCATGTAGCGCACGTTCGAGGTATCGAAATCCGAAAGGTCCACTTCCTCCAGCATGGAGCAGCTTTCGAACATGCTGGACATGTCCTCCACCCGGGAGGTATCGAAGCAGCCGGCAAAGTCAACCTCCTCCAGCGAGGTGTAGAATGCGAACAGCCCCGCGCTGTTCGGATTCGCGATCACCCCGCCGTCGGCGGCGATGCGAAGCTCCGAGCCGTCCCCTTCCATCCACGCCAGCACCGAGCCGTCGCCGCCCGCCGACACGTCCCAGGCATCGGCGGGCGCGCCGTCGAGCGAATCCAGGAAGCGTATGGAGCGCACCTGCTCCCGGTTGAAGTCCTCGTTCCCCAGCACGTCGGTGCCGATGCTCCAGGGCATGCTGGGGCCATCGCCGGGCTCGTACTCCGGCTCGTCGTAGATGTAGTCCTCGGCGACGTAGTCGTCGGGCGGCTCCATGCCGGTCACCACCCGCAGCACGCCCTTCTCCGACGCCTCCGCGCTCGCCGGCGCGCACAACAGCGCCAGCGCAAGTCCGGCGGCGAGCAGCGCCCTCCACGCTCGATTCCAATGCTTCACGCGATTTCCCCCTTCATCTCATCTCCGGTTCATTTCGACCGCGCCCCCTGCGGCTACCGGCGCCCGGCGCGGCAATCCTCGAATATGCCGCTGGTATCCGCGTCGTCGCGGATGACGTACGAACGGCTCACGTAGATGGTCGTCAGCCGCTCGCAGTAGGCGAACATCTCCCGCATATCCGTCACGTTGCCGGTGTCGAAGGAGCGCAAATCCAGGCTGTACAGCGACGGGCAAAGCGCGAACATCTCGTACATGTTCGTAACATTGCTGGTGTCAAAGCCGCTCAGGTTCAGGTAACTGATCCTCAAGCAGCCGCCGAACATCGTGTTCATGTCCGTCACGTTGCCCGTGTCGAAGCCGCTCAGATCCAGCTCCGTCAGCGATTCGCAGTACATGAACATTTTGTGCATGTCCTCCACGCGCCCGGTATCGAAGCCGCTCAAATCCAGCCCCTCCAGCGATTCGCAGCCGTAGAACAGGAGGCTCATGTCCGTGACTCTGCTCGTGTCGAAGTTGCTCAGATCCACGCTTCTGAGCGAATCGCAATGGTAGAACATGCCGTTCATGTTCTCCAGATTTCCGGTGTCGAAGCCGCTCATGTCCACGCGCAGCAGCGACGTGCAGCCGCAGAACATGCCCGCCATCGACTTGACGCTGCTCGTGTCAAATCCGCTCAGATCCAGCTCCTCCAGCGAGGCGCATTCGTAGAACATGCCCCACATGGACAGGGCGCTGCGCGTATCGAAGCCGCTCAGATCCAGCGAGCGCAGATCCGAACAGCCGCGGAATATCTCCCGCATGTTGCTCGCGCTGCCCACATCCAAATCGCTCAGATCCAGCTTCTCCAGCGAGGCGCAGCCGTTGAACATGCTGGAAACGTTTTCGACGCGGCTCGTATCCACGCCGCTCAGGTTCAGCTCCTCCAACCAGGTGCAGCCGGAGAACATGCTCCGCAAATCCTCCGCGCTGCTCAGGTCCAGGACGCTCAGATCCAGCTTCTCCAGCGAGTAGCAACCGGAGAACATGTTGCTCAAATCGATCGCCGCGCTCGTATCCAGGCCGCTCAGATCCAGAGTCCTGATCGAGCTGCAGTCGGAAAACATCTGGCTCATATCCGTAACTTTGCCGGTATCCAGGCCGCTCAAGTCCAGCTCCTCCAGGGAGCCGCAGCCGCTGAACATGGCGTTCATACGGTTCACGGCGCTCGCGTCCAGGCTGCTCAGATCCAGCGTCCTGAACGAGCCGCAGCCGAAAAACATCTGGCTCATATCCGTCACATTGCTGGTATCCAGGCCGCTCAAGTCTAACTCCTCCAGGGAGCCGCAACCGCTGAACATGGCGTACATGCTCGTCACGGCGCTCGTGTCCAGGCCGCTCAGGTCCAACTCCCGCAGGGAGGAGCATCCCGCGAACATCCAATTCATGCTCGTCAGGCCAGCGGTGTTCATGCCGCCGATGTCCAGCTCCGTCAGCCGCTCGAGTCCGGAGAACAGG
>CANQGC010000314.1 GCA_947600345.1 uncultured Clostridia bacterium | reverse complement strand
CTATACCTTCGACAGCGGCAGGGCCAGGGCCACGATCAGCAAGGCGAAGCGTGGCTGGCGCGTGACCTACACCGGCGACGGCAAACTGCTGACCGAGTCCGAGTACCACGCGATGGCCCACGCCTGGGACCGCCGCACCGGCGAGAGCTACATGATCGACTCCCTCAACCTGGACGTGGGCGAGCGCGTCTACGGCCTGGGCGAGCGCTTCACCGCCTACGTCAAGAACGGCCAGGTGGTGGACATGTGGAACGGCGACGGCGGCACGGCCAGCGAGCTGGCCTACAAGAACGTGCCCTTCTACATGACGAACCGGGGCTACGGTGTCTTCGTGGAGAGCAGCGCCGACGTGCGCTTCGAGGTCGCCAGCGAGAAGGTGGAGCGCGTGCAGTTCAGCCTGGCCGGGGAGGAGCTGGTCTACGACGTGATCTACGGCGGCACGCCCAAGGGCGTGCTGGAGCGCTACACCGCGCTCACGGGCCGCCCCGCGCTGCCCCCGGCCTGGAGCTTCGGGCTCTGGCTCTCCACCAGCTTCACCACCAGCTACGACGAGGCCACCGTCACTAGCTTCATCGACGGCATGGCCCAGCGCGACATTCCGCTGAGCGTGTTCCACTTCGACTGCTTCTGGATGAAGGAGAACCACCTGACCGACCTGAGCTGGGACCCCGATACCTTCCCGGACCCCGAGGGCCTGCTCAAAAAGCTCAAGGCGCGCGGCCTGCACATCTGCTGCTGGCTGAACCCCTACATCGCCCAGGAGAGCAACATGTTCGACGAGGGCGCGGAAAAGGGATACTTCATCCGCAAGGAGAACGGCGACGTCTGGCAGACGGACATGTGGCAGCCGGGCATGGCGATCCTGGACGTGACCAACCCCGAGGCGCGCGCCTGGTACCAGGGCAAGCTTCGGGCGCTGCACGCGATGGGCGTGGACTGCTTCAAGGCGGACTTCGGCGAGCGCATCCCGGTGCGCGGCATCGTCTACCACGACGGCAGCGACCCGCTGCGCATGCACAACTACTACACCTACCTCTACAACAAGATGATCTTCGACCTGCTGGAGGAGCTTCGCGGCGAGGGCGAGGCGGTGCTCTTCTCCCGCAGCGCCACGGCCGGATGCCAGCGCTTCCCGATCCACTGGAACGGCGACAGCAGCGCCACCTTCCCCAGCATGGCCGAGTCCCTGCGCTCGGGCCTGAGCCTGAGCCACTGCGGCTTCGGCTTCTGGAGCCACGATATCGCCGGCTTCGAGCAGACCGCCACCGCCGACGTCTACAAGCGCTGGGCGGCCTTCGGCCTGCTCAGCAGCCACAGCCGCCTGCACGGCTCCCAAAGCTACCGCGTGCCGTGGCTGTTCGACGAGGAGAGCTGCGACGTGGTGCGCAGGTTCGCCAAGCTCAAGTGCCGCCTGATGCCCTACCTCTACGGCGCGGCGGTGGAGGCCCACGAGCGCGGCATACCGGTAATGCGGCCGATGATGGTCGAGTTCCCGGACAGCGTCGCCTGCGAGACCTGCGACACCCAGTACATGCTGGGCGGCAGCCTGCTGGTGGCGCCGGTGATGCACGCCGACGGGAGCGTGGACTACTACCTGCCCGCGGGCCGCTGGACGAACCTGCTGACCGGCGAGGCCGTCGAAGGCGACACCTGGCGGCGCGAGAGGCACGACCACCTGTCGCTTCCCCTGATGGTTCGGGAGAACACGGTGATCCCCGTGGGCGCGGTGGACGGCCGCCCGGACTACGACTACGCCGACGGCGTGGAGCTGCACGTGTTCGAGCCCGCCGACGGCGAGCTTCAGCTGCGGATTCCCGACCTCCGGGGCGCGGTCGCGGCCAGCTACACGCTGCACGTGCGCGGCGACGAGATCCGCGTGGAAACGGACAGCGCCAAGCCCTACCGCGTCGTGCTCCACCGCAGCCGCTAACCCCCATCTCCAGACAGAGCTGCCAGCTTCCCCGCGAAGCTGGCAGCATCATTATGCGCGAAACCAGCGCATAAAAAAGAGCAACCCGCTCGAGGCGAGTTGCACAAGCAGGGGCAGTAAGATTCGAACTCACAACAAAGGTTTTGGAGACCCACGTGTTACCATTACACCATGCCCCTATGTTCTTTCAAACAGAAACTATTATACAGGAAAACCGGGGGGATGTCAATAGAAATTTTCGCGCGGCGGATTAAGAAATGAAAACGAGGCGCATTTTGTTAGCACTCTTTTTGATAGAGTGCTAACAATTTAGGGTTTCGCAATACTTCTGTGATGATTTTGAAATATATGCACGCTATAATAGGGCTGTCCGAGGGGGAAGAGAGCGAGAACCCGCGGACGAAGCGCGGAGCTGGTACGGTGCAGCGCCGCGAATAGTAAAGAAAAGAACCGCAAAGAATAGATTGTATTGAAATGACTGGAGGCATGAATTATGTTCGCACTTCGACCCTATGAGCACAAGAATCAGATGAGCAGCTACAACCCCTTCCGGGAGATGGACGAGTTTGAACGCAACTTCTTCGGCAACCCCTTTGGCTTCTTCGGAAGCAACGCGCTGAGCGAGTTCCGCACGGACATCACCGACACCGGCGACGCCTACGTGCTGGAGGCGGATCTTCCGGGCTTCAACAAGAAGGACATCCACCTGGACATCAACGGCGACGTGCTGAGCGTGCGCGCCGAGCGCCGCTCCGCCCACGAGGAGAAGGACGAGAACGAGCGCGTAATCCGCAGCGAGCGCAGCTACGGCAGCTATCGCCGGGACTTCGACCTGAGCGGCGTGGAGCCCGAGGGCATCACCGCCAAGTACGAGGACGGCGTGCTGAAGCTGCACCTGCCCAAGAAGCAGGAAACCCTCCCCACCACCCGCACCCTCGAACTCACCTAAGGCAGGCGGGGCCTGCAGCCATCTGCTGCCGCGTTTAGGCGACGGACTTTGGGCCCGTAGATTATGGGCCCAAAGTCCTGCGTTTCGTTTCTATTGAACCCTTAGTACTTCCCCGAGACCCGGCCCCATAGATCCGAGGGCCGGGTCTCTTGCGTTTGTTTGGGGAATGGTGTACTGGACGCAGGGAGATCGGCGCAGCGCTGATGCCAAGGCATCAATAGGAACGTACCGCAGGACTTGGGCCCCATCTACGGGGCCCAAGTCCGTGTTTATGCAGGCGGCAGCAAAAGGGAGAATCCAAGGAACCTCAGGTTCCTGAAGGTTGGAAACCCGAAGGGTTTCCAAGTCTGGCCTTCGGCCAGACCGCGACGGTTCAAATCGAAGATTTGAAGCGCCGCGCCGCAGGAATTCTTAAGGGACAGCGTCCCTTAAGCAGGTCCGGGCGGAGCCCGGAACGGGTCTGGGCGGAGCCCAGCGCCCCCCAGCGGCCCGCGGTATTCATTCAATCTCCCGGCAATTCGCACAATCGCCCCATCGCCTCCATACCGCGGGCCGCCGCGGCGCGGACTTTAAACCGGGGAAGCTTGCGCTTCCCCGGTTTAAAGACAGCCGCCACTAACTCGCGCGCCCGCAGGCGCGCCACCCCTCGCCCGCGCATCCAAAAC
>CANQGC010000313.1 GCA_947600345.1 uncultured Clostridia bacterium | reverse complement strand
GTCGAATACCTGGCGCTCGGGCAGTACGTGGGTGTACTGCATCGTGTAGTTGTGGTGCGCGCCCGCCTTCTCGTAGATGTAGTT
The DNA here is from genome assembly GCA_947600345.1 of uncultured Clostridia bacterium. Lineage (GTDB taxonomy): Bacteria > Bacillota > Clostridia > Christensenellales > Aristaeellaceae > SFTH01. Next base: position 3,511 of record CANQGC010000313.1, on the reverse strand, counting down.
GCTGATGAGCATGTCCAGGGGATTATCAATGGATTCGCGCAGCGCGTCGAGCACCTGGGGGTAGGCCTTCTCGTCCACCCAGTCGTCGGAGTCAACCACCTTGAAGTAGAGGCCCGTGGCCTCCGCGAGCCCGGCCATCACGGCGTCGCCGTGGCCGCCGTTCTCCTTGTGGATGGCGCGGATGATGCCCGGATATCTGGCCGCGTACTCGTCCGCGATCGCGCCGGTGCGGTCCCTGGAGCCGTCGTCCACGATCAGGATCTCCACCTCGTCGCCGCCCGGGAGCAGCGATTCCACCGCGTGGGCCACGTAGTCCTGGGAATTGTAGCTCGGAATCGCGATCGACAGAAGCTTCAAGGCCATGCATCTCCCGTTTCAGTATGGGGCGCGCCGGGGCGGTGAGTGCCATATATGCGCTGCAACTAGGATTGTAACAGCTTTCGGGTGCATTTGCAAGTTTTTGACTTAAAGCTCAGGTAAACTGAATCGAAAGGGTGGGGTTGCGAAGCTTGACCGGCGCGGTGCGAGCGTTTATAATGAAGCTAGAAAGCGGAAGGGGAGAAGATGCGCATGCGGTGCTTGGGAAGGCTGCTGTCGTCGGCGCTCGTGCTTGCGCTGTGCACGGCCGCGTTCCTCATCGCGCTGGACGGGCTGTTTTTGCGGGGGCTCCGGCCGGAGGAGGCCGTGCCCACGCCGCTGGCGGAGGTTACGCCCACGCCCGCGCCCACGATTTCGCCCGAGGCGCGCCTGCTGCGGGGGATGAGCCTGGAGCAGAAGGTCCGGCAGCTGCTGCTGGTGAGCTGCCACGACGCGAGCAACGCGCGCAAGGCGGCGGAATTTGGCGCGGGCGGCGTCTGCCTCTACGCGAACTTCTTCAGCGGCCGGGACGCGGAGTCGGTGCAGAGCGCCGTATCGGAGCTCCAGGGCGCGGCGGAGGTGCCGCTGCTGGTCAGCGTGGACGAGGAGGGCGGCGGCGTCTGCCGGGTGAGCTCGAATTCCCGGCTGCGCGCCGCGCGCTTTCCATCGCCCCGGCGACTCTACCGCGACGGCGGCTGGGCGGGCCTGGAGGAGGGCGAGCGGGAGAAGGCGCGCTTCCTGCTGGGGTTTGGAATCAACGTCAACCTGGCGCCGGTCTGCGACGTGCCCACCGGCAGCGGGGACTACATTTACGGCCGCAGCTTCGGCACGGACGCGGCGCTGACGGCGGAGTTCGTCGATCGCGCGGTCCGGGTCGCGAACGCGGAGGGCATCGGCTGCACGCTGAAGCACTTTCCGGGCTACGGCGGGAGCAACGACACCCACGGCGGCACGGCCTACGACGACCGGGCCTATGAAACCTTCCTGAGCGCCGACTTCAAGCCCTTTGCCGCCGGGATCGCGGCGGGCGCGCCGTCGGTGATGGTCAGCCACAACATCGTGCGCTGCATGGACGCGGAGAATCCGGCGTCGCTCTCGCCCGAGGTGCACCGGATATTGCGCGAGGAGCTGGGCTTTAGCGGCGTGATCGTCACGGACGACCTGTACATGGGCGCGATCCGGCAGTTCCTGGGCGGCGAGAACGCGGCGGTGCGGGCGATCCTGGCGGGCAACGACCTGCTCTGCTGCGCGGACTACGCCTCGTCCGCCGCCGCCATCGTCGCGGCTGTGGAGGACGGAACCATCCCCGAGGAGCGAATCGACGAATCCGCGCTGCGGGTGCTCCGCTGGAAGCGCGCGCTGGGGCTGATCTAGTGGAAAAGAGCAAAGGATGGAGATATGGGGAGCTTCTGGTCGAATCTGAAGTGGAAGTGGAAGCTGCGGCGGGTCTCGAGGCGAAAGCACCTGACCCCGTGGCAGCGCAAGCAGCGCAGGAAGCGGCGGCTGATCGCGGCGCTGGTGCTGGCGCTGGCGTGCGCGGGGCTGTGGCTGGTGGAGCGCTTCGCGCCCTGGCGGCTGCCGTGGCGGGTGCCCCGGGGCAACGCGCCGGGCTCGGAGGGCGCGCTGAGCGTCTACTACCTGGACGTGGGCCAGGCGGACGCCACGATCCTGACCTGCGACGGCCACGCGATGGTGATCGACGGCGGCAACGTGGCCGACGCGGGGCTGATGTACAACAAACTGCGCAAGGAGCTGGGGGTCACCTACATCGACCTGATGATCGCCACGCATCCCCACGAGGACCACGTGGGCGGGCTCTCCGGCGCGATCAATGCCTGCACCGTGGATACCTTCCTCACGCCGGTACTGGAGTACGACAACCGGCCCTTCGAGATCACGATCGACCAGGCGCGCAAGAAGGGCGCGCGGGTGCGCGTGCCGAAGTCCGGCGAGCGCTTTGAGCTGGGCGGCGCGCAGGTGGAGATCCTGGGCCCGCTGCAGCCCTACGACGACATCAACAACATGAGCATCGTGTGCCGGGTGACCTACGGTGAAATGGCGTTCCTGTTCGGTGGCGACGCCGAGCGGGAGGAGGAGCAGGATTTGGTGAATGCGCGGCTGGAGCTGTCGGCGGACGTGCTTAAGGCGTTCCATCACGGCAGTAACTCCAGTAGTTGCCGGGAATTCCTGCGCAAGGTGAAGCCCCGCTGGGCGGTGATCAGCGTGGCGGACGATAATGACTTCGATCATCCTTCGCCCAAGGCGCTGAGCCGGTTGAAGGATGCGGGCGCGACGGTGATGTGTACCGATGAGTGCGGGACGATCGTGTGTACGTCGGACGGAAAGGATATTCGATTTCGGTTTCCGGATAAGGAGTAAGGGGAGGAACCAAGGCTCTTGGCGAAACGAAGGGCAGGACTTTGGGCCCATCTACGGGCCCAAAGTCCGTCGTTATGTAGGCGAAGCAGAAGGGAGAATCCAAGGAACCTCAGATTCCTTGGCAGGTCTGGGCAGCGCCCAGCGTAACCCCAGAGGTTGCGCCAAGTAGACGGCTGCGGTTCGAGGTACAAGGCCACGCCTCCATGCGGCCCGCGGTATCCAGCAATGCTTCGGCAATGCGAACTGAGGCTTCATCGCTTCCATACCGCGGGCCGCCGCGGCGATTTTTTGAAAAGGGAAGCCGGAAGGCTTCCCTTTTCAAAAGAGTCCGCCACTAACTCTCAAAAACGCCTCGCCGTCGAACAAAGGCGGCATGTATCCCTCAATCCTTCCGACCATCCAAAGAAAACCGCCTCTCCTTCGACAGTGAGAGGCGGTTTTACATATGGATAAAAGATCGAATTGTTCTGCGGATGCAAAGGAGCGATCTTTGGCATTCGTGGCAGGGGGTTACGAGAGTTAGTGCGGCTGTTTTGAATCGGGAAGCCAAGGGGCTTCCCGATTCAAAAAGCGCCGCGCGGCCCGCGGTATGGTTACGGCGGGACGCTGGTTCGCATTGCCCGATCTTTGTTTGGATACCGCGGGCCGCTGGGAGCGCTGCCTTATCGCCTCAAACCGCAATCGCCAGCCAGGCGCAACCTCATGGGCTACGCTGGGCTCCGCCCAGACCTGCCAAGGAACCTGAGGTTCCTTGGATTCTCCCTTCTGCTGCCGC
>CANQGC010000312.1 GCA_947600345.1 uncultured Clostridia bacterium | reverse complement strand
AGATCGACCACAAGGACGTGATCGAGCGCTTCCTCGGCCCCGGCCAGGCCGAAGAAGCGCTCGATCACGTCCTTGTGGTCGATCTCCTCCGCGCTCACGTCCAGGTTGCCGTGAATCTGTTGGCGGACGCGGTTGCCCTCGAAGCGCGTGCGGGTGATGAAGCGGGAGTACTGCAGGTTCACCGAGTCCTGCTCGTAGTTGGAGTGGTTGGTGAACTCCGCGTAGCCGGTGACGGTGACGCGCCGCTCGACGCTCGAGCGGTTCTCGACCCGCAGCAGCCAGACCTCGTGCCGCGCGTCCAGCGGCACGTAGTAGGTGACCTCCGAGCGGATGCCCGCGTACTCCGCCGAGATCTTCGTGTAGCCCGTGCCGTGGCGGCACTCGCTGCGGTATTCGCCCAAATCCTTGCCCACCGGCTGCCAGGAGGCCGACCAGTAGTCGCCGCTGGCGTCGTCGCGCAGGTAGATGTAGCGCCCGGGGCGGTCGCTGCCGTCGAAGTTGTAGCGCAGTATGCGCCCGTTCGCGCCGGACTGCTCGAAGCTGTAGCCGCCGGCGTTGTTGGAGATGATCGCGCCGTAGGCCGGGGAGCCCAGATAGTTCGCCCAGGGCGCGGGCGTGTCCGGTCGGGTGATCACGTACTCCCGCGCCGCGTCGTCAAAGGTGCCGTATCGCATTTTGTGTATCCTCCGCTCGTATCGCTATTTTGTGGAAAGCTCGATTTCGATGGCGTGCGGGCCCTCGCCCAGCGCCTCCAGCGCCTGCCGGGGGAGGAGCAGGCCGCCCCGCGCGTCCAGCGGCAGCGCCTCGCCGTCGAGGCTCGCGGATCGAATCGCGTATTCGCCGAAGTCCAGGCCCTCGGGGTTGTGGAAGCAAACCTCCAGATCCCTCCCCGCGAAGCGCAGCCGCAGCGCCGCGCGGCCGTCCGCGTCGAACTGCTCCGCCAGCAGCTTGGGCGCGATGGCGAGGTCGCCCGCCTCCCCGCGCACGCCGAAGGCCTCGGTGATCATCGTGAGCATGAACCAGCTCGCCGCGCCGGTCAGGTAGTGGTAGACGCCCCGGCCGTCCGCCCGGAAGTACTCCGGAATGCCGGGGTAGATCCGGCTGACGTCGAAGTTCAGCGCCGCCCGGTAGAGCGCCCGCAGCGCCTTCCAGCCCTCCCGGGCGAAGCCGCGCCGGTAGAGGGCGTTGGCGTACATCACCGCCATGTGGCTAAACACCGCGCCGTTCTCCTTCTCGCCGTAGGCGAAGCCGAACATGCGGCCCAGGTCGAACTTCAACTCATGGAAGTCCGTGTTCAGGCGATAGCCGCCGATCTCCTCCCGGTAGAGGTAGCGGTCGGCGCTCTCGCAGATCATCGCCACCTGCTCGGGCGTGGCGACGCCGCTCATCACGGCGAACACCTGCCCGGTGAGCATCATGCGCACCTGTCCGTCGAAGGCGCCCTCGACCCGCCGCCCGTGGTCGTCGTAGTAGCTGTTGAACCAGCCCGCGCCCTCGTGCTCGATCCACTCCGCGCGGCGGATGTGCGCCATCATCCACTCCGCCTTGCGCTCCAGGTTTTCGATCAGCCGGTCGACGCAGAGACTGACGGTCCGCCCGCTGACCGCGTGGGCGCAGCGCTCCAGGTACTTCGCGAGCAGCGCGCGCTTGCGGCCGATGTTCTCGAAGAGCGCGCGGTCGTCCGCGAGCAGGAGCTGCATTTCCTCCATCAGCTCGACCTTCGCGCAGCCGAGCCTGTCCCGAAGCAGCCCCAGCAGCCGCGAGAGCCGCTTGAGGTTTCCCGCGTAGGCGCAGCTGAACGCCACGCTCTCGCCGTTCTTCTCCGCCATGTCCAGCGCGTCGTTCCAGTCCGCGCCGCGCAGCCGCAGCTCGTTGTGCGCGCCCACCTCGTAGAAGGCGCAGAGCTGCTCCAGCAGCAGGTGCTCCAGGATCGTGCCCTGGTAGACCTCGCCGCCCGCCGTGCGCTGCTTCAGGCCGCAGGTCTCGTTCCAGCCCGCGTCGATGGCCGTGCCGCGCATGGACTGGGCGTCCTTGAAGTAGGGCGCGCGCTCCAGCAGTATGCCCGCGTCGCCGGTCTGGTCCACGTAGAGCTCCACCGTCATCAACGGCCAGGCGGCGTGGTCCATCCACACGCGGCTGATGCCATTGCGGTCGGCGATGAACTCGCCCCGGCCGCCGCCGATGATCGTGGCGTTGGCGCCGTCCACGCGCACGCCGCCGAAGTTGGCGCGGATCATCGCGCCCACGCCGTCCGGGTCCATCAGCAGCAGCGAAAGGCAGTCCTGCCACAGGTCGCGCCAGCCGCGCCCGCCGCGGCCGTAGTCGTGGTGGGGGAGGAAGGAGCAGCCGTAGATGCGCCGCAGCATGGGCTGGAAGCTCACCCAGCGCATCAGCCGGTCGAAGTCCGCGTCCCCCGTGCGGTAGCGCACGTTCACCCTGCGCTGCCAGTAGTCCGAGGTCGCCTCGAGCGCCGCGCGGGCGCGCTCGGAGGAGCCGTACCGCTCGACAACGCGCGCCACGTCCTCCTCCCGCTTCGCGACGCCCAGCAGCACGACGCACTCCGCCGCCTCCCCGGGCCTGAGGGTGACCTCCGGGAAGCGCAGGCCGCCCATGGCCTCCCGGCCGTCGATGCGCGCCCCGGCGGGCGCGCCCGGCAGGTTGCGGCAGACCGCCGCCGGGTGGGTGAAGCTTCCGCCCTCGCCCAGGAAGCCCTCGACCGTGGGGTAGAAGGACTCCGGCGCCTCGCCCGCGCCGGTCGCTCCGGCGGCGTAGTAGATGGTCTCGTTCCTGCGGTGGCCGCGCTCGTCGAAGGACAGTGTGGGCTTGACCAGCACGCCGCGCTCGACCGTGCGGATGCGGTGGAGCATGGAGGTGACGTTGCGATGGTCGCGCACGTTGTCGGCGCTGCGCCCATAGATGGGAACCGCCGCCACGGGCACGAGCTTGCGGGGCGCGTCCGCCAGGTTGCGCAGGCGCACCAGCAGCACCTCCACGTTGTCGTTCACCGGCACGAAGCAGGTGACCTCGGCCTCGAGGCGGTACTTCGTGGAGGCGCGCCGGACGGTCTGCCACATGAAGCCCGCGGTGAGCGTGCTGTCGTCCTGCTCCGGCGTGAAGCGGCGCGCCTCCTCCTCGGCGGAGGCGCCGGTGGCGGACCAGTAGCCCTCGCCCGGCAGCAGGCACCAGAAGTTGCGCGTGGCGCGGCTGGCGTGGAGGGTTTCGACTGTGGCGGGCTCGAGCAGGAAGGTCTCCTGATCGAGCTTGGCGTCGCCGCCGAGGTTTGGCGTGACGGCGCTCTTGAGGCCCGCCTCCCCGGCCAGCGGCAGGTAGAGCGCGCTGTAGTTTTCCGGGCGCTGGAGGGAGAAGGTTCCATCGGCGTCCAGGAAGCGAATGTTCGACATGAGCGGCACCCCTTTGCGTTGGATTTTGTCCATGGATTTTATCTATGAATAACGATACATGATTCGCACCCGCTTTGTTTGCCAGAATCCTGCTATTTTTGTCAGGCATCCGCTAACCTAAGTCGTAGCCCCCAGAAGGGAGATTCTTAAGGCAACACCGCGCAGATAAGGTGGTCGGCAGGCGAATGAATTTTTCGTCAG
>CANQGC010000311.1 GCA_947600345.1 uncultured Clostridia bacterium | reverse complement strand
CGATGCCGGCGGCGGAGTAGAGAAGAATGATCAGCAGCGGAATTTGCGCGCGGAAGAAGTGCTCGTTGAAGTAGGCGTAGTCCTCCACGGCGTAGTACATCCGGTAGACCGTGCCCGGCTCCGCCCAGTAGCTCGCCGTAAAGCCCTCCCGTATGTCGCGGATGGGAAGCCCGGAAATCCAGCCGTTTTCATCCGTCGTGTAGTTGCGCCGCTCGCCGTCTGCGGAGGTCACGATGATCTCCGCGTCGACCAGCGCTTCGCCCCGGTAAAGCGCCTGAATGACCTTCCGCTCCTCAAAGGAAACCTCGAAGGGAATCTCCGGCAGCCGGAACGCCCGGGGCGTCAGCTCGTAGGTGTGCGCGCCAAAGTCCGCGCGGGCGAAGTCGTAGACCGTCTCTGCCACTCCGTCCCCGTTCAAATCCACCTCTCGGGCGGGCGCGGCGGCTGCGATGTAACCAATCAAATCCTCTCGGATCGGTTGCAAATCCTCCGGCGCGATGGGCAGACTCGCGTCCTCGGTTTTGGCGTAGAGCCGAAGTGCCTCCGCCTGCAAGCCGTCCGATAATCCGTACTGCACCTCGTGGCCGGAATCATAGGCGAACCAGATGGATGTCTCCGCCTGGGCGGGCCGCTCCCGCTCCGTCTTCTCGTACGTATAGTCCGAGGGCATCATGTGAAAGTCGTACAGCACAAAGCTCTTTGCAAAGAAGGCCGAGGCGAGCAGAAAGGCGCAGACGGCGCAGACGACGGCGACGCCGATGTTCCTCTTTTTCATACCGCGATCCCTCCGCTCGTGTAGTGCCTCTGGTGCAGCACCTCCGAAAACGCCTCCAGGCGAATCCGAAGCTGCTCGACATCCTGCTGGTTGTAATCGGTCTCCAGGCGGAACACGGGAACATTCAAGCGTTCGAACAGCTCCTCGAAGCGGCCCAGCTCGAAGTCGTACTCGGTCTGCCCCTTCAACACGTGGTAGACGACGCCGTCGATCTCTCTCCGCGAGACCAGCTTGGCGATTCGCCCGTACAGCGCATCGTTGCGGACGTAGGCCGGGGAAGCGTCCGCGCGAAAGAAAGCCTCCGCGAAATCCGTTCTCTGCCCTCTGACGAAGCCACCGTTTTCCTGTGAGAGCGTCGTGTAGTCCGCCTGCATACCGATTTCCAGGCCGCTGTCCTCGATCAGGAAGGGCACCTTGTAGTTGGGAAAGTAGACGGGGGAACCGAGCAGGAGCACCTTGCTCTCTCCTCTCCCGCGCGGCTTCCTCCACCGCCGAAGCCTTGTCGTCAGATTTTCCAGATTCCGGCTCCATTCGGCGAGGTCGCTCACGCAATAGTAGCTGCTGCGAATCAGCATCCGGCCGCTTCCGCGCAACAGGCCTTCGGAGCTCTCAAAAAAATCGCGCACTTCTGCCTTTGCCCTTCGGATGGTCTTGCGAGTTTCGCGCAATAAACGCTCCGTCAGAGGCCGCTTCAGGTGCAGTGCGATGGCACGCCTTGCAGTTTCGCACTGTCGTTCCCACTCCTGGATCGCAGCGTCATCCTTCATCGGTGGAAAGTGGAGCGGATGTACTTTCAGCCCTTCGGTTTGAAGGATGTAGGTCAGCTTGCGCGCGCTGTCGTTGACCAGGGGAACCAGTATTAGAGTATCCCCGCCAAAGCGGGACTTGATGAAGCCCAGCGCCGAGCGGCTGACCGGGTCGGTGTCCCGAGGCGTCAACTCGTCCGCCCACAGCGAGCTGATCCGGCTGCCGCCCAGCACCCAATAGGGGCGCTTTGCCGCCGCAAAGACCAGCTCCTCCGGCACGCCGGAACCGAGCACGGCGATGTCCGGCGCGCTCGCTTCGAAGTTCGTCAGATAGTGGTCTCGGACGATGGAGAAGAAGTAGTCGAGCTCGTTAAAGGCGGGCATTTCCCTTTCAATTCGCTCCAATGTAGCCTGGATTTCCTTTTTATATGGGTTGTCTTTTGCCTCTTTCGCAAAATCAATCATAACGGGCACCTCCGATAGGAAGATTATATCGGCTTTCGGAAGAAATATCAAATACATATATCGAATAGAAATCCATACTTGAAAAGTATTGAAGCCTTTGCTATAATGAAAATGAAGAGGGGAGGGCTAGACTTGGATATTCGCGTGTTGGAATACTTCCTTGCGGTGGCGCGGGAGCAGAGCATCACGAAGGCCGCCGAAGCGCTGCACATGACGCAGCCGCCGCTGTCTCGCGCGCTCAAGGATTTGGAGGAGGAATTGGGGACGCAGCTCTTGATTCGCGGCCGCAGGGTGGAGTTGACCGAGGACGGCTTGCTGCTCAAGCAGCGCGCCCGGGAGATCATCGAACTGATGGAAAAGACGAGAGATGCCTTCCGGGATAGCGGCGAAGACGTGGCCGGTGACGTGTACGTCGGTTGCGGCGAGACGGAGGGAATGCGCACGGTGGCGCGGGTGATTCGCGCCGTCCAGCAGGCCCACCCGCAGATTCGCTTCCACCTGTCCAGCGGCAACTCCGAGGATTTGGCGGAGCGACTGGATCAGGGATACTTCGACTTCTGCGCGCTGTTCGAGCCCTGCGACTACGCCAAGTACGACCACATCCGGCTGCCCGGCCGAGATCAGTGGGGCGTGCTGATGCGCCGGGACAGCCCGCTGGCCGGGCGAGAGGCGATCCATCCCGAGGATCTGCGGGATCTGCCGCTGATCGCGTCCAGCCAGTCCATCGCACACAATGAGCTCTCCGGCTGGCTGGGCCGGGACACGAAGGAACTGAACATCGTCGCCACCTACAACCTGATCTACAACGCGGCGCTGCTCGTCGCGGAGGGCGTCGGCTATATGATCTGCCTGGATCGCATCGTGCGGGAGCCAGGCGAGGGCATCTTCTGCTTCCGCCCGCTGGAACCGCGGATCGAAACCGGCCTGGACATCGTCTGGAAGAAGTATTCGGTCTTCTCCCGCGCCGCGGAGGTCTTCTTGTCCGAATTGAAGCGGCAAATTGTCGAGAGGGGCGAATGAGCGGCGCTTGCCACACTTCAAAGGCATAACCCGCCGCTCTACGCTTTCAGTTTTCGTTTGTTTCGCGCCAGCATCCAGATTCCAGCGAGCAGCGCAAGCGCCTCGGAGATCAGCGTCGCCCAGGGGAGTCTCTCGGGGCCCGCAAGATTGCGAATCAAAAACAGCAGGGCGATGTCCACGGTGCCTTTGTGCAGGATGGACAGCAGAAACGGCTCCTCCGCGCGCCCCATCGCCTGAAATACGGCGATGATAATGAAGGTCAGCGAATAGATCGGGATCGCAAGGCACAATATCCGCAGAAATTCCGCGCCGAAGCGGATCGTGAGCGGCTCACGGATGAAGATCGCCACCAGCTTGGGCGCGAAGCCCAGCGAGACAGCGGTGCTCGCAAGCGATACAGCTTCCGACATCGCCGCGCAGATGCCCACCGCCGTCCACATTCGCCGATGCCGTCCAGAGGCATAGCAGTAGGCCGCGAGCGGCAACATTCCCTGTGTGATTCCCTGATTCACCGCATAGGCGAGCTGGTCGATTTTCCGAACGATGCCCAGCCCCGCCACAGCCTCGCTGCCCAGGGCGGAGATCATGGAGTTTAAGAAGCAGTTGG
>CANQGC010000310.1 GCA_947600345.1 uncultured Clostridia bacterium | reverse complement strand
CCGGCGAATGTAACCTGGACGTAAACAAAGGAGGATAAAATCATGAAGAGAATCGCCGCGCTGCTCGCAGCAATCCTGCTGCTGATCTCCCCCCTCTCCGCCCTCGCGGAAGACGACGCCGGCCGCATCGAGGGCCCCGGCTTCGATACCCCCGAGGCGGCGGTGACCGCCTACATCGAAGCCTTTCAGCAAAACGACCTGAACGCGATGCTCTCGACCTTCGCCATGGAGAGCTTCGTGGAGCACTACGATCTGGCGAAGTATGTAAAGCGGATAGGCGCCTACAACTTAAACGTTGGGTATGTGCCGAACCTCGGCGAATACTCCGCCGCGCTGAATCTCGAATTCCGGCGCGCGCAGATCGCCGGATTCATCCGCCAACAGTATCTCTCGTTCACCGGAGCAACCTGCATCGACGGAATGCCGATTCCCTGCGAGAAGGACACCCCCGGCGAGGAATTCCTTGCGAGCATCTTCGCCACGGACGATGCGCCGATGCTCTCGGCGATTGAATTCGAAGGGGAGATCCTCGAGCCCTCCGAGCTCGAATCCGTCCGGGAATACTACTATGCCAAGGCCAATCTGAACAATATCACTTTGCAGACCACCTACTACGGCGGGGAGAGCTTCCGCTCCTTCGCTGCGATGTTCAAAATCAACGGGGAGCCCTACGTGCTGGCTATGGACGTGATCCTCTATGGCGGTCGGTGGTACAACCTCACTCCCTATGGCATTCTGAGCGCACTGATGCGCATCGATTCCTTCTCCGGCGGCCTCTCCCCCTACCCCGTCCCCGAGGATTGACCCCTGTGCCCCGCCGCCCATGCGCTTCGCTTACGACGACGCGTTCTCGCTGACGTTTTGCTCTACGTTCATGCGTAAGCCCTGGCGGGCCGTTCGCGCGCAATTGACTTCCTCCGGCGGCGATGCTATAATGAATGCATTATCCACGCACAAAGGAGACTGAAACCTTTGAAGAGAATCGCCGAGCTGCTCGCAGCAATCCTGCTGCTGATCTCCTCCCTCTCCGCCTCCGTGGAGGACAACGCCGGCCGCATCGAGGGCCCTGGCTTCGACACTCCAGAGGAGGCAGTGACCGCCTACATCGAAGCGTTTCAGCGAAATGACCTGAACGCGATGCTCTCGACCTTCGCCGTGGAGAGCTTCGTGGAGCACTACGATCTGGAGAACTTTGTGGAGCAGGTGCGTTCTTACAGCATCAATACGCCGGGATATATCCCAAATCTCGGAGAATATTCTGCAGCGCTGAATCTCGAATATCGGCGTTTTAGTATCGTCTCTGACATTCGTTATCAGTATCTTTCACTGATTGAATCGGCTTGCATCGATGGATATACACACAAGATGGACGAGAATGCCTCCGCGGAGGCGTTTCTAAATAGCATCTTCCCCACAGATGACCAGCCGTGGCTCTCGACCATCGAGTTCAATGGAGAGGTTCTCGAGCCCAACGAGATCGAATTCGAGCCGAACTACTATTATACCGAAGTCAATCAGCACAACATCGCCTTGTGGGCTGCTAACTATGGCGCGCCAAGCTTTCGCTCCCTCGCGGCGATGCTCAAAATCCGCGGGGAGCCCTACGTGCTCTGCATGGACGTGATCTGCTATGAAGGCCGCTGGTACAACCTGACCCTCAACGGCAATCTCGGGAATCTGATGCACATATATAGCCTCTCCGGCGGCCTCTCTCCCTATCCCATCCCTGAGAGGGATTGACCTTGCGCCCCGCCGCCCTTCGCGGCGGGGTTTTCGCGCCTTCCGGGGCGCTTCCGCGCAAAAGATTTCACAGTTTCCCAAATATTCCAGCCCTCCCCTTGAATTTTCCAGGCGAATGGTCTATAATAAGAAAGGACTGTAATCCCCCGACGGGGGTTGCCTGCACAGAAAACGAAATGAAGTGGAGGAGATTCCTATGAGCGCATTGACCGATCTCATCTTTGCCGGTTCCAACGCGGTCGCGGGCCTGACCGAGGGCGCGGTGAACGACGCCATCGCCAAGCACGGCGCGGACTGCCCCGTGGCCTTCCCGGACACCGCCTACTTCTTCCCGACCATCTATGCCGCCACCGGCGTAAAGGTTTCCAAGCTGGGCGACCTGCCCGCCTGCGTGGGCGTATTGAAGAGCCTGATCACCAACAAGCCGGAGCTGGGCGACGCGCTGAACGCCGGCCTGGCCACCGCCGTGGGCGCGGAGATCATCGAAGGTTTGAAGTACGTGGGCGGCGGAAATCCCTATGAGAACGACAGCGGCATCGGCTTCGTGCTCGACCCGATCATCCGCTCGCTGGGCGTGCCGCTGGTCACCGGCGACATCCCGGGCGTGGCCGTGGTCATCGGCAAGGCGGACGATCCCGCCGCGATGTGCGCCATCGTCAAGGACTACCAGTCCAAGGGCATCCTGAGCTTCCTGATCGGCGACGTGATCGAGCAGGCGGCCGAGGGCGGCGTGCGCATGGGCCTGGAGTTCCGCGTGGTGCCGCTGGGCCACGACGTGACCGCCGTGATCCACGTGGTCACCGTCGCCGTGCGCGCGGCGCTGATCTTCGGCTCCCTGGAGCCCGGCAACCTGGCTGGACTGCTGGACTACACCAAGAACCGCGTCCCGGCGTTCGTCAATACCTTCGGCCCGCTGAACGAGGTCGTGGTCTCCGCCGGCGCCGGCGCCATCGCACTGGGCTTCCCGGTGATCGTGGATCAGGACATCGGCGACCTGGCCGTCCCCGGCGCGCTGGAGGCCGTGACCGACCACAGCATGACCGCCAAGCACTCGCTGGAGATGCGCGGCATCAAGATCAAGGTCAAGGAGATCCCGATCCCCGTGGCCTTCGCCTCCGCCTTCGAGGGCGAGATCATCCGCAAGAAGGACGTGCAGATCGAGTTCTACTCGGGCAAGAACGTCACCTGCGAGCTCGTGACCATGCGCGGCATGGACGAGATCGAGGACCACAAGATCACCATCGTCGGCCCCGAGCCGGAGGCGGGCAACTACGCGCTGGCCACCTACATCGAGGTCGCGGGCGCGAAGATGCAGAAGGACTTCGAGTCGGTCATCGAGCGCCACATCCACAGCTGGTTCAACTACATGGAGGGCGTGATGCACACCGGCCAGCGCAACCAGTTCCGCATCCGCATCAGCCACGACGCGTATGAGAAGGGCCTGCGGCTGAAGCACTTCGGCGAGGTGCTCTACGCGATGATCATGGACGAGTTTGACGCCGTGGTCGACCGCTGCCAGATCAAGCTGGTCACCGACGAGGCCGAGGCCAAGCGCATCCTCGATGAGGAAGCCATGCCCCGCTACAACGAGCGCGACGACCGCCTGTCCAGCATGACGGATGAGTCCGTGGATACGTTCTACACCTGCACGCTGTGCCAGAGCTTCGCGCCGGCGCACTGCTGCGTGGTCACACCGGAGAGATTGGGCCTGTGCGGCGCGGTATCCTGGCTGGACGCCAAGGCGACGAACCAGCTCAACCCCACCGGCCCCTGCCGCCCGATCGAGAAGACCGGCTGCACGGACGAGCGCACCGGCGCGTACACCACCGTCAACGAGGCCGTGAACGCGGCCACCCAGGGCGCGGTGGACACTGTGA
>CANQGC010000309.1 GCA_947600345.1 uncultured Clostridia bacterium | reverse complement strand
CTCTGTCCCTTAAGAATCCTTGCCAAGGAACCTGAGGTTCCTTGGATTCTCCCTTTTGCTGCCGCGCTTGAGGCCGGCCTGCTTCTCCTTATCCCAGCAGCCGCTTTGCGCGCGCTGCGTCGCCCTCCGCGAGCAGCCTCCGGATCAGCGTGGAGGATACGGTGTCCGCGCCGTCGCGGACGGCCTCGACGATCTCCGCGCGATAGCCCAGCTTCGCTGCCTCCGCGCGGATCAGCGCGGCGTCTCCGCGCCCCTGCGCGCCGAAGGTATAGTTGAACCCGGCCACGATGGCCCGCGCCCGCAGTTCGTCCACCAGCAGCCGCAGGTACGCCTCCGGCGCCATCGCGGCGAATTCGCGCGTGAAGGGCTTCACCAGCACGCCGTCCACGCCCAGGCGCTCCAGCTTGGCGAGCTTCTGATCCAGCGTCAACAGCTCCCGCGGCGCGCGCTCCGGGCACAGCACCAACAGCGGATGCCGGTCGAAGGTGCAGACCACGCTCGCCGCGCCCAGCTCCTGCGCCAGCGCCATCGCCCGGCGAATCAGCGCCTGGTGGCCCAGGTGCACGCCGTCGAACGTGCCGAGCGCCGCGACGGAGGCGGGCAGGTCGAACTGATCCTCACGGGTCCAGACGCGCATGTCGCTCCTCCTCGCTCAAGAGCATCGCCCGGAAGCGCACCGAGCCGTCCGGCTGGGGCGCGCCGATTCCGGCGAAGCTTTCGTTCAGGTAGATTCGCACGGCCTCCGCCCGGGGCGCGGGCGCGTCCAGCCAGCGCGGCTTCAGGGGATTGCCGTTGATCACCGCGTGGCGGGCGCCCTCCCCCACGCGCACCGCGGGCAGGTGTCCGAGCGGCGCGTCCAGCGGCAGCAGCCTGTCCTCCAGCGTGCCGGTTCTCGCCGCTTCGTCGATCTGCTCCCGGCTCAGCGCATCCTCGATGGCGAAGATTCCCGCCCGGGTGCGGCAGAGGCTCGCCATGTGGCCGCCGCAGCCCAGCGCCGCGCCGATGTCGTGGCAGAGCGTGCGAATATAGACGCCCTTGCCGCACTCCACGCGGATGCGGTAGCGATGCTCGCCGCAGGCTTCCAGCAGCTCGATGCCGTCCACGCGGCAGCTGCGGGGCTCGACCTCCACGGTCTCGCCCTTCCTGGCGAGCTGGTAGAGCCGCTGCCCATCGCGCTTGATGGCGGAGTACATGGGCGGAATCTGTTTGATCTCGCCGGTGAAGCGCGGCAGCACCGCGCGCAGCTCCGCCTCGCCAACGTTCACGGGAAGCTCGCGCACGATTTCGCCGGTGGCGTCCTGGGTGTCGGTCTCGACGCCCAGCTGGAGCTCGGCCACGTAGGTCTTGGTCTTGTCGATGATGTAGTCGAACAGCCGCGTGGCGGAACCTACGCAGATGGGCAGCACGCCGGAGGCCTCGGGGTCCAGCGTGCCGCCGTGGCCGACGCTCGTGCCCCTCGGCAGCCGCTTGCGCACGAAGACCACCAGGTTTGAGCTGGTGATCCCCGTGGGTTTATTCGCGATCAAAAAGCCGTTCATGCGTTTCCTTCCGCCCGTTCCAGCCGGTCCAGCGCCGCCCGCGCCATCGGCAGCACCTTCTCCAGCGCCTCGTCCACGCCCGTCTCCAGCAGGAGGCCCGCGGCGCAGGCGTGGCCGCCGCCGCCCAGCGGCACGGCGATCTCCGAGGCCACGTCCAGCGGCGGCTTGCTCCTCAGCGAGAATTTGGTGCCCGCGTCCCGCTCCTCGGCCAGCACGGCGCAGCGGACGCCGCGAATCTCCAGCAGATAGTTGACGATGTCCTCGTTGTCCTCCCGCAGCGCGTGGGCCCGGGCGAACATCTCCCCGGTGACGCGGGACCAGCACAGCCGCTTGTCCTCGTCCATCTCCAGCGCGGAGAGCACCAGGCCCATCAGCCGGGTGCGGCCCTCGGAGCGGGTGCGGTAAAGCTCGCGGGTGATGAAGTCCACGTCGATGCCCGCGCGCAGGCAGGCGGCGGCGGCCTCCATGGTCTCGGGCCGGGTGCTGGAATAGCCGAAGTTGCCGCTGTCGGTGGAGATGGCGATGTAGAGCCAGCGGGCCATCTCCTCGCTGAGCGCCACGCCCAGCTCGGCGATCAGCTCCACGGCCAGCTCGCCGCTGGCGGCGGCGTCACCATCCACCACGTACACCTCGCCGAAGCCGGGATTGGTGGCGTGGTGATCGAGCATCGCGGTGTGCGCGCAGGAATCGAACAGCGCGCGGCCGTTGCCCAGCCGCTCGATCTCGCTCACGTCCACCGAGAAGCCGGTCTTCGGCCGGAAGCTGGGCCTGGCGTCGGGGGTGATCTCCACGCTGCGGGCGGAGAAGTCGTACATCCGCGCCACGCCGCCGGGCAGGCACACGGCCACGCGCTTGCCCAGCGCCTGGAGCGCCAGCGCCAGCGCGATGCAGCTGCCCGCCGCGTCGCCGTCGGGATTGACGTGGCCGAACACGGCGTAGTCGTCATGATTCTTCAGGAAGTTGGCCAATTCAGTCATCCGGGGCATTCTTCTGTGTCTCCTTCAGCAGTTGATTGATCTTCGCGGCGTACTCCATGTTGGTATCGAGCTCGAAGAGGATCTCGGGTACGTAGCGCAGGTCGACCTCGCGGCCAAGCTCCCGGCGGATGAAGCCCTTGGCGCGGTTGAGCGCCTCCATCATGGGCTTGCGCCTCTCGGCTTCGAGCACGCTCACGCGCACCTTGGCGTAGCGCAGATCCCGCGTCACCTCGCAGCGCACGATGCTCCACGTCCCGCCGATGCGCGGATCGTTGAGCTCATCGCGGATGATGCGATCGATGGCCTTGTGCACCTCCTCCGAGATGCGATCAATGCGTTCAAAAGCAGGCATAAATTCTCCTTTCAAGGGGCGGTAGCCCCTTATGAACCCCCCGTTTGCGCGGATTGATTCGTTGGTGTGCTTGCCCGGTGGCAAGGGCAAGGGTGCCCTGCCGGGCACGTGGACGCCTCACGGCGTGGGCTTGGGAATCCCCACTGGGGATTCCCTTCATCGGCGATGCTTGCGCATCGCCGATGCTGCCTCACGGCAGGGGCGCCTCCCGGCGGGCCAAGGAGAGATGGGGAGCGTCAAGCGCTCCCCGTTCCCTCCTTGGATTCTCCCCTCCCTTTCCTGACCAGGGCTGCGGCCCTGGACCCGGGGAGGAACCAGCGTTAGTTCAGCTGCGGTACTTCCGTTACGCGGGGACCTCGACCCCCGCGCTCGGGAGGTTCCGTTGGAGGACGGGGGTTACCGGGGATAGTTCACATTGCGTAACTCTCGTTACGCCGCGGTTACGCGCCCGCGGCGGCCGTGGGGCTGCGGGCTGAGCCCGCAGCGTGGGGGACGCAGGGGAAGGGGCGGTGTTCCCTTATCGCTTCTCTCCGTTGCTGCGCCAGCTGCGTTTCTTTATCTTCATCTTCTCATCCTCGTCGGCCTTCAGCAGGGTCCGGGGCGGCAGCCCCGCCGAAGCGAAGCGGAGGCGTAACCCAAAAACCAAAGGCTACAGAGGGCCGGTATTGTCGGCCCGATAACCGAACGTTCCGCAAGAAGAACAAAGGCCAGCCCCGGGTCCAGGGCCGCAGCCCTGGTCAGGAGAGGGAGGGGAGAATCCAAGGAGGGAACGGGGGA
>CANQGC010000308.1 GCA_947600345.1 uncultured Clostridia bacterium | reverse complement strand
CTCGCTGCACGGCCTGCCCCACTGCTTCTGGGTGTAGCCCTTCACCAGCTTCTCGTAGATGTCCGTGCCCACCAGCGAGATCGCCTGCTCCTCCAGGTTGCGCGGCTCGCCGACGCCCGCCTCCCGGCGCTGGGCCTCGATGCGCGCAGCGGCCTCCGCCGGCGTCACCACGCCCCACATGCGGTTGAAGGTGTGCATGTTGAAGGGCAGCGAGTAGAGCTCGCCCCTGTAGTTCGCCACGGGCGAGTTGGTGAAGCGGTTGAACTCGGCGAAGCGGTTGACGTAGCGCCAGACGCGCCTGTCGTTGGTGTGGAAGATGTGCGCGCCGTAGCGGTGCACCTCCACGCCGTTCATCTTCTCCGAATAGACGTTTCCTGCGATGTGCTCCCGCCGGTCGATCACCAGCGCGGACTTCCCCGCGTCCATCGCCTCCCGCGCGAACACCGCGCCGAACAGCCCGGCGCCCACGATCAGATAGTCGTACATCCCATTCCCCCATATACGCTTCGAGGGAGGCGCGGCCTCCCCCGATGAGCTCAGTCCTTCTTCTCCTCCTCCGGGAGCGGCGCCCGCTCCACGCGAACCTCGGTGGCGCGGCGCTTGTCGGCCTTCTCCACGGTGACCTTCAGGCCGTCCCGCTCGAAGCTGTCCCCGGCCTTCGCGAAGCGGCCCAGTGCCTCCTGCACCCAGCCGTTGACGGTGACCGGGTCGTACTCCTTGTCGATGCCGAACAGCTCCAGCATGTCGTCCAGGTTGGCGCCGCCGGAGACCAGGTAGGCGCCGTCGCCGACCTCGCGGTAGTCCTCCACCACCTCGTCGTGCTCGTCCCAGATCTCGCCGACGAGCTCCTCCAGGATGTCCTCCATGGTGACGATGCCGGTCACGCCGTCGTACTCATCCACCACCACGGCCATGTGCGCCTTGGACTTCTGCAGAAACTTCAACAGGTCGGAGACCTTGCTCGTCTCCGGCACGAATACCGGCTGCGTCATGAGCTCGGATACGCGCTTCTTGCCCCGGTTCGTGTAGAAGTCCTTCTCATGGAGTATGCCCACGATGTTATCCACGGTCTCCTGGTACACCGGAAGCCTGGAGAACCCCGCCTGGAAGGCCGTGGCGACCTCCTCGTCCGTGGCGTCGATGGCGATGGCCTCGATGTCCACGCGGGGGGTCAGGATCTCCTCCACATCCACGTCGGTGAACTCGATGGCCGAGCGGATCAGCTCGCTCTCGTGGGCGTCGATCTCGCCCTCGCTCTCGGCCTCCTCGACGATGGTGATCAGCTCCTCCTCGGTGAAGCCCCGGTCCTCGGCGGGCTTGACCACCTTGCCCAGCAACTTCTGCCAGCAGCCCAGCAGCCAGTTAAACGGCGTGAAGAGCTTCGTGATGGCGAAGAGCAGCGGATAGAACTTCAGCGCGATGCCCTCGGCGTGGTCCTTGGCGATGCTCTTGGGCGCGACCTCGCCGAAGAGCAGCACGACCACCGTGGTGACGACCGTGGCCACCGATACGCCGCCGTTCCCCAGCCAGCGCACGAAGGTCACCGTCGCCAGCGAGGAAGCCAGTATGTTGACGATATTGTTGCCGATCAGTATGGTCGAAAGCAGGCTCTCGTACCGCTCCGACAGGGCCAGCACCTTCGCGGCGCGGGCGTCCCCGTCGGACGCCATGCGCTTCAGGCGCACGGTGTTGAGCGACGTGTAGGCGGTCTCCGACGCCGAAAAGAACGCGGAACTCGCCACCAGCAGCAGGAATACCAGAATCGTGGATAGATCACCCGTGTCCATGTTTGGACGACACTCTCCTCTTATGCTCGGTTCAAATCCAAGGTTTTATTCAGTCAAATTCATGCAGCAGGCGCATGATGGTCTCGTCCTCGCCGAACACATCCTCGATGGCCTCGCGGCAGCGCTCCCGGCCGCTCACCGGCACGAAGAAGCGGAACACCTCGCGCATCATGCCCCACTGGGCCGTGAGCGCCGCGCCCACGCTGCCCCGCTTGAAGTAGGGCACGCCGGTATCCTGTAGCACCGGCTCCACCAGCATCGCCTGCATGGTGTTTAGTGTGATTAGGTGCGCGGGCTCGTCCGGCTTCTCAGGCCGCAGGTGGCGGGAGCTTCCGCACACCGGGCAGCGCTCCTCACAGAGCACGCCGCACTTTTCACAAATCACCGGCCTCACCTCATTGCCCCCTATTATACACGAGCCGAAACAAAAAAGCAAGGGGCCGGATCGATGCCGGCGCCCTTGCGAGTCGATTCTCCGTTGATTCTCCGATCGGGCATCCCCATCCATAGGAGGCGTCGCCTGACGCGCCGCCGTTCTGTGCGGCGTTGCCTTAAACATAATTGATCGGGCCGGAGAATCTCCGGCTCGCGCTGGTTTCAATCGACTACTTGGAGTGCGCTCCGCCCCATCCGGAGAGCATCTGCCTCAGGCGCTTCCCGTTTCGTCTAAAGAAGCGGCCCAGCCACGCGACGTACTCGTTCCTCTGGGGCGCCATGTACAGCTCGATGAAGCGCTTGAACGCCTCGTACATGTATGGATTGTCCGGTGTCCACTTGGGCGGCTGCGGCTTCGGCGGCGGGAACGGCGATTCAACGCTCCCGCCTAGGTAGTCCCGCGAAAGCATTCGGTTGCCCTCCTCGTAGCGCGCCAGGAAGTCGCGCAGCTCCTCGTCGGAAAACAGTGAGTATGTGACCTTCTGCTTCTCGATCAGATAGTACGCATCCGCGGCTCTGTATGCCCGCATGAGCTGCCCGTAGCGAATGCCGGGCACGTTGTTCACGATCCGCCTGATCTCCAGTGCGTTGCCGCCGATGGAGGCGTTCGTATCGTTGCCCGGAAGCTTGAAGCTCTCGTCCATGGTCAAACCGATGGCGCTCAGGAAGTCCAGTATGACGTTTCCCTCCGGGAAGCGCTCGCGCTCGTAGATGCGCACGTCGATGGCGTCCCGGCCGAACACCCCCGCAATTTCTTCCAGATGGCGATAGTAATTCAACTCCACCCAGCTCTCTACCCGCGCCAGCGCCTCCTCCCAGGACGCCTCGACAAATTTGCCTCGACTGACCTTCACACGCTGCGCCCACAGCGAGGTCACCAGGGAATCCTGCCGGCGCAGGTAGACAATCACGCGCAGCTGAAAGCCGAATTCATCCGCCGCGCGCTTCAGGTTGCGCCACATGCCCGGAGAGGTGAGACTCGTGCCGTTCCAGATCCCCTCATCCGAGAGGATGACGTTCGGGTACTTCCGAAACAGACGCGCAACCCGCGCAATGCGCCTGTGCCACACACGCCCCTCCGCTTCGCTCTCGAAGCTTCCGTCCGAAGACTGCCGCGGCACGACCAGGAAGTGACCGTTTCGGCGCAGCTTTACGTCCTTGTACTTGTAGGGCATCAACGGATAGCAACATCCCCTGCGCGCCAGTTGCTCGCGATTATCATCGCAGAACTTCTGAATCGCCGACGTTCCGGTCTTCGACGTTCCGATGTGCAGGTAGAGCATCGCCATTTTAAAACATTTCTCCCTCTTCCGAACTGAAACCACACCTATTCTAGCGAAGCAGCATGAATCAGGAATGAATGAAATTTGTTCCTGCCGTAAATATTTCCGCTCAATGTCGCGACGAATTTTTCCCCCCCCCCCCCC
>CANQGC010000307.1 GCA_947600345.1 uncultured Clostridia bacterium | reverse complement strand
AGCAGCTCGTTCATCGTCTTCTTGATCTTGAGTATCTGTTCGGCCTGGATCTGGATGTCGGTGGCCTGGCCCTTCGCGCCGCCCAGCGGCTGGTGGATCATGATCTCGGCGTGGGGGAGCGCCTTGCGCTTGCCCTTCGCGCCGGCCGCCAGCAGGAACGCGCCCATGGACGCCGCCAGGCCCACGCACAGCGTGGAGACCTCGCACTTGAGGTAGCGCATGGTGTCGTAGATGGCCATGCCCGCGGAGACCGAGCCGCCGGGGCTGTTGATGTAGAGCATGATGTCCGCGTCGGGGTCCTCCATCTCCAGGAAGAGCATCTGCGCGACCACCAGGTTCGCGGTGTCGTCGTCGATCTCCCCGCCAAGGAAGATGATGCGATCCTTGAGCAGGCGGGAGAAGATGTCGTAGCTGCGCTCGCCGCGGCTGGTCTGTTCGATGACATAGGGGATCAGGTTCATAGGGCACACCTCCTGTGCGTTGAATTTGCGGCGTATCCACACGAGTATATGTGTAACTGACGCCGGATATGAATTAAGAGAGCCCGCGAGACGCCCGGAGGCGCGCCGCGGGCTCGGTCATTTGCGCTCGAGGAATCAGGCCGCGTTGTCCTTGAGGAACTGCACGGTCTTCTGCAGGGATGCGATCTCCTTGAAGTAGTCCCTGTCGGCGTCGGTGAGCATCTGCTTGAACTCATCCAGCGTCTTCTTGTTCTGCTCGGCGAACTTGCCGATCTCGGCATCGACCTCGGCCTCGTCGGCCTCGATGTTCTCCGCCTTGCGCACGGCGTCGATCACCAGCTGGGTCTTCACCCGCTGCTCGGCCTGATCCCTG
Organism: uncultured Clostridia bacterium; assembly: GCA_947600345.1. Lineage (GTDB taxonomy): Bacteria > Bacillota > Clostridia > Christensenellales > Aristaeellaceae > SFTH01. Next base: position 2,928 of record CANQGC010000307.1, on the reverse strand, counting down.
TACATGCCGCGCAGCTGCTCCATGGTCTGGCCGGTGTACTTCAGGAAGTCGTCCAGCTTCATGCCCTGGTAGGACATGCGCATCTCCATGTCGCGCATCATGCCGTCGATCTGCTCCTCGATCATGGCGTTGGGGATGTCGACCTGGGCGTTCTCGCACACCTTCTCGACCACTTCGTTCTCGAAGGCGCTCTCGGCGCGGTCGTCGGCCTGCTTTTCCAGTCTCTCCCGGATCTCGGCCTTGTATTCGTCCACGGTGTCGGCGGTCTCGGAGACCTCCTTGACGAAGTCCTCGTCCAGCGCGGGCGTCTCCTTCTCGCGGATGGAGTTCACGTGCACGTGGAAGACCGCGGCCTTGCCCTTGAGCTCCTCCGCGTGGTAGTCCTCAGGGAAGGTGACGTTGACGTCCACATCGGAGCCGACCTCGGCGCCGACCAGCTGCTCCTCAAAGCCCGGGATGAAGGAGCCGCTGCCCAGGATGAGGTCGTGGTTGTCGGCGGTGCCGCCCTGGAACTGCTCGTCGCCCACGAAGCCCTTGTAGTTGATGTTCACCTGGTCGTCCAGCTTGGCGGGGCGGTCGGTGATCTCGATCCAGCGGGAGGCGCGATCCCTGGCGCGCTCGATCTCGGCCATCACGTCGTCGTCGGTGACCTCGTCCACGGTCTTGATGATGCCCAGGTTCTTGTACTCGCCCAGCGTGACCTCGGGGCGGACGAAGACCTCCAGCGTGAACTGGAGCTCCTTGCCGCGGCCGATCTGGGTGACGTCCAGCTGCTCGGGGCGGTCGACGACCTCGAGCTTGTGCTCCTTGACGGCCTCCTGGTAGATCTCGGGGAAGATCTCGTCCAGGGCGTCCTCGTAGAACACGCTCTCGCCGTAGTGGGCCTCGATGACCTTCATCGGCGCCTTGCCCTTGCGGAAGCCGGGAATATTGATGCGGGAAACCATCTTCCTGTAGGCGCGCTTCAGGCCCTCCTCAAACTTCTCGGCCTCGACGTTGAAGCTCAGCTTGACCTTGTTGGAAGACAGTTTTTCGAAAGTGCTGCTCATGAAAATTCCTCCTGATGCTCTTACAATACTAGCTTATCAAGTTTACCATGAAATTGGCAGAATTGCAACAAGGCAGTGTTAAATGCGGCGTGGGCGCAGGTTAAAAATAGGAGAGAATGGAAATCGCCCTTGACAGCGCGGGGATTTCCTGCTATAATACCCAATGGCTTTGAAAAGCCCTGTGCCGTAGACCGCAAGTGTCCGCAAGGACGTAAGGCCGCTTGGCCGCTCGCCGAGGCGCAATGGATGGGTATCGTACCGCCCTTGCGTCCAGCGCAAGGGTTTTTCTCTGTCCGACATTTTTGGACAGGAATGTGAGGTGTTGTAAGAATGTCCAATGCAAAGACTCTGGAGCTTAAGCAGTCGGTCGTCGCCGGTATCAAGGAGAAGTTTGAGAAGGCGCAGACCGTCGTGCTGGTCGACTACCGCGGCCTGACCGTCGCGGAGGACACCGAGCTGCGCACCCAGCTGCGCCAGGCCGGCGTGGAGTACGTGGTCCTGAAGAACACGATGATCCACCGCGCGACCCTGGACGCCAGCTATGCCGACGAGATGGCGAAGCATCTGGAGGGCCCCACGGCCGTGGCCTTCGGCTACGAGGATATGATCGCTCCGGCGAAGATCCTGAGCGATTTCTCCAAGAAGACCAAGAAGATGACCATCAAGTGCGGCGTGAACGACGGCGCGTACCTCGACGAGGCCGGCGTGCAGGCGCTGGCGAACCTGCCGAGCAAGGAAGTGCTCATCGCCAAGATCATGGGCAGCATGATGAGCAGCGTGTCCAAGTTCGTCTACCTGTTGGAGGCGCTTCGCAAGAAGCAGGCCGGCGAGGAATAATGCCGAAGGAACCGGCAGCGCTCGCCGCGTAAGCAAGGATTCAATCAATCATCGATCAATCAATAATGGAGGATAAAACCATGACGAATGCTGAAATCATCGCCGCCATCGAGGGCATGACGATCCTCGAGCTGGCCGATCTGGTCAAGGAAATGGAAGAGAAGTTTGGCGTGTCCGCCGCGGCTCCGGTCGTTGCGGGCGGCGCGGTCGCCGGTGGCGCCGCCGCTGAGGCTGCCGAGGAGAAGACCGAGTTCGACGTGATCCTGAAGGCCGCGGGCGCCAAGAAGCTCAACGTCATCAAGATCGTGCGCGAAGTGAAGCCGGGCCTGGGCCTGAAGGAAGCCAAGGAGCTGGTGGACGGCGCTCCGTCCACGCTGGCCGAGGGCATCGCGAAGGAAGCCGCCGAGGAAATGAAGAAGAAGTTCGAGGAAGCCGGCGCCGAGATCGAGATCAAGTAAGCCGCGCTAAAGCGCTTGTAGGGGGGAGCAGGCTCCCCCCTACTGTTCCCTCTCAGCAGATTTTCCTGAACTGCTTCGCAGTTCCGGGCGGAAAATCTGTAAGGAAGCGATTTTTCCTCCGGCAAGTAAACTTGCCTCCTGAAAAATCAGCACCCGTTCCCGACGTACACGCCGCCGGGAACGATTGAACAGGCTGAGCGACGTAGCTTATGTTCGCATACGCTCCGCTTGCGAAACGGCTTCGCCGTTCCGACTGCGCTTCGCCGCGTTGGCGGAGAGGGGAGGACGAAGGCCGGGAGGGGGAGGCTGCCAGGCGCAGCCTCCTTTTCTCGGGAAGGAAGGCTTCTTCTCGGAGAGAAAGGTTTGTAAAATTTACAATCCCGTCCCGGAAATACTTGCAATTTGGGGAAGGCTATTTTATAATGTAATAGTCTGCCCCGGTTGTGGGCTGCTGTTTTTGTTGCCGGAAAACGGGTCCGCAACGAAAGCTACGGCGGCCGCGAAAGCGCGCGCGCCGCATCAAAGATCAGTGGGAGGTGTCGAATTTGGCATCGGATAAGCGCATCAAGGTCACGCTCGCGTGC
>CANQGC010000306.1 GCA_947600345.1 uncultured Clostridia bacterium | reverse complement strand
TCCAAGGAGGGAACGGGGGACGCTTGACGTCCCCCATCTCTCCTTGGGCCGCCGGCAGGCACCCCTGCCGTGAGGCAACAGTAACGGCCCGCAGGGCCGTTGCTGATCGGAATCCCCAGTGGGGATTCCGAAAGCCCACGCCGTGAGGCGTCAGCGTGCCCGGCAGGGCACCCTTGCCTGCCGTGAGGCAGCCAGCGAAAATCCCAAAGGGATTTTCGCTGCCCGGAATCCCCTGTGGGGATTCCGCACCCCCTGCGCACGAGTGCCGCAGACCGCCCGCGAGCCGCGCGGGAGGGGGGGGGGATTAAAAGGGGCCGCCCGATGGCGGCCCCTCACCTGTCTGATCCATTAATTTTTCTCCATCGAGGAGAACCCCAGCGAGATCATCATCGCTTCGCTCACCTTCTGCATCACCTCCGGGCGCAGTGTGCCGATCTTCTCGCGCAGGCGGCGCTTGTCGAGGGTGCGAATCTGCTCCGCGAGCACCACGCTGTCCTTGTTCAGGCCGGTACTTCCGGCCGGCACGGGAACGTGGGTGGGCAATCGCGTCTTGTTGATCTGGCCCGTGACCGCGAGCACGATCACCGTGGGGCTGTATCGGTTGCCGACGTCGTTCTGGACCACCAGCACCGGGCGGATGCCGCCCTGCTCCGAGCCGACCACCGGATCCAGACAGGCGCTGAACAAATCTCCGCGCATTATCATTGGATCACGCTCCGCATAGAGGGTCTGCCGCATCGTATGCCCGAGCGTGCGCTCGCGTGAGGATCGCGTGTACTCCATCTCACATCACCAGCGTTCCGTTATTTCTCGAAATCAACTGCATCAGCTCCCGCTCCACGCCCGTCTGGGCGTCCACGTAGACCAGGAACTCGCCCTCGGCGTCCGCCGCCGTGACCTCGTAGCAAAGGTACTCATTGGTCCCCTGGGGGATCACGCACAGCCGCGCCGACAGCGGGGCCAGCCGCTCGCTCACCCGCCGCATGGCCTCCTCCTGCGTCACCGCCGGGGCCGGGAGAGCGCGCGTCACGTGGTTCTTCAGGTAGTTCTCCGCGTCCAGGCCGATCACCCGGCCGTCGCGCATCGACATCTGCAGCTTCACCAGGTCGGGATAGAGCACCACGCCGTCCTGCGTCGCCGCGAAGTTGATGGTCAGTATGCCGTCGTAGCGGGAGTAGTAGCTCATCTCCATCGGCCCGTAGCCCCGCGCCAGCAGGAATGCCCGGGCGATCTCGCAGAGCTCGGCTTCCTCATAGTTGACCTCGCGCACGTCCGCCTCCGGCAGCAGGTAAAGCACCTGCCCGCCGCGCTTGGTCACGCCCGCCGAGATGGGGTAACCAGAGCTCACGATGTGGAACTCGTACACGTCCACCTCGGGGCGGCTCTCGCCCAGGTACGTCAGCTCGTCCACCGGCAGGAAGGCCCGCAGCCGCGCCTCAGCATCGGCCCGGCTGATCTCCCGCTGGCTCGAGAGCAGCGCGTAGGTTCCGGCCTGGGAGCCGTCGGAGAAGGGCCCGTCGTAGAGCAGCACCGGATACTCCCCCGCCTCGCTGCTCAGCGGATAGAGGGACTCGTCCCCGGTGGCGCTGAAGTCGCTCTCGTCGAAGCGCACCTCGCCGCGCTCGTAGCGCGCCAGCAGCTGGGTCAGCCCCACGCTGAGCCGCGCCGCGCTGTCGGAGAGCTGCTCCATGGTCCCGTAGTCCTCCGCCGTGACCTCGCCCCCCGCCGCGAGCTTCGCGGACAGGCTCTCGGCGAAGTCCTCCGCCTGGTTGACGAACTTGATCGTGGCGGAGATGGTCTCCTCGCCCAGCGGCAGCAGCGCCAGGTTGCCCGACGCGCCCTGGGTCTGGCGGCTGATGTCGCCCAGCAGCGCCTGCATCTGCGCTTCATCTCCGGCGACGAGCAGCTTGCGGTAGTTGGTGGAGATGGACTCGGTGAGCTCGCAGGTCTCGTAGAACGCCTTGGCGTATACGGCGTCGATGCGCGCCTGGGCCGCCGTCAGCTCCTCCGAGCGCGCGAAGTTCAAAATCACCATGGACGCCAGCAGCAGGCTGAGCGCCAGGATCGCCGTGCGCGTCCAGTTTCGGTTCAGGATTGCTTTCATGTATGGCCTCCTTTGGCGCCAATCCGGGCGCCCGTCAGACCGCGAAGGAGTGGTTGCCGATCACCGTCTGCACGGTGCGGCTGAAGATCCACGTGTCCTTGGCGGTCTTGGCGTTGTAGTAGTACAGGCAGCCGCCGGTGGGGTCCCAGCCGTTGAGCGCGTCCAGCGCCGCGCGGATGCAGCCGGAGTCCGGCGTGTTGTTGATGGAGCCGTTGCTCACGCAGGAGAATGCCCCGGACTGGTAGATGACGCCGGAGATGGTGTTCGGAAATGACGCGCTCGCCACGCGGTTGAGCACCACCGCCGCCACGGCCACCTGGCCCTTGTAGGGCTCGCCCCGGGCCTCGGCGTGCACCAGCTTGGCCAGCAGCCTGTGGTCCGAGGAGACGTAGCCCGACGACGCCGACGCGGGCTTGGACGCGGAGGAGCTCGAGCTTCCCGACAGCGTGACGCCCAGCGCCGCCGCCGTGGCGGGGCCGACTTTGCCATCCGCCGTCAGCCCGTACTTGCGCTGGAACTTGAGCACGGCGTTGCGCGTAGCCTCGCCGTAGCGGCCGTCGGCGGTGCCGTCCATGTAGCCGTACTTGATCAGCCGCTGCTGCACCTTGACCACGTCGCTGCCCTTGGAGCCGACCTCCAGCACCGCTTCGGCGGGGCACAGGCAGGCGATCAGCCAGAGCGCTGCCAGCAGCGCGCACAGGAAGCGCTTCACGCCGCGTCACCCCCGAACAGTCTCCTCCGCAGCCAATCCAGCGCGGCCTTGATGTCGAGCGCCCCGGCCGCGTCGGCCTCGTTGAGCAGGCACAGCGAGGGATAGAGCACGCACCACCAGTTGTGGCCCCTCCCCGCGCCGATGGTCACGCGAAGGGCGCGGTACCTGCCCGCGGGCACCAGGAGCCTGCCGTAGATGCGGTCGGGGAAGTCGAACGTGCCCGTCTCGCAGTGGATTAGCCCGGCGTAGCCCAGCGCCCGGGCGCGGGATTCGACGGCGGACTGGAAGTCGTCCAGGTGGTTGGTGAGCCGCGCGTAGGCGGCGTCGGCGTCGGGGGCGTCCGAAAGGCAGACCTCGGCCGCCCGCAGGCAGGTGTCGCGCAGCGCGAGCTTGAGCGCCTGCGCCTCCGGGGAGTCGCTCTCGGCGACCACCTGGAGGCGGACGAGGCCGGGAAGTCCAGCGGTGTCTCCGGGCAGCCCGGTTGTTACCGAAGCGTTCTCCGCCCGCGCCCCGCCGCAGAGCAGCGCGGATGTCAAAACCAAAGCCAAAAACCGGCGAATCAAGGCAAATTCACCTCTTTCGGGAAAATCTGTCTCTAGCGTCGGCAAATGGGGGCGGTTTTATGCAGTTTTCGGGGGATGGGGGAAGAAAATGCGGGGCTGGGGGGCCTCGCGTTTGAATATAGATTGGATTGTTTGCGGGAGGCGGTGCGTAGTTGGAGAGTTAGTGGCGGCTGCCTTGATTCGGGAAGCGCAGCTTCCCGAATCAACTCCGCGCCGCGGCGGCCCGCGGTATGGGGACGGTGGAGCGCTGGTTCGAATGGCCTGGCTTGGATTGGATGCCGCGGGCCGCTGGGGCTACGCTGGGCGCTGCCCAGACCCGACGGGCTCCGCCCGGGCCCGTTTCGGGCGCTGCCCGGACCTGCTCAAGGGACTCTGTCCCTTGAGAATTCCTGCCAAGGAACCTGAGGTTCCT
>CANQGC010000305.1 GCA_947600345.1 uncultured Clostridia bacterium | reverse complement strand
GGCTCCAACAACAAGATCAATGTTGTCCGCGCGACGATCGAGGGTCTGCGCCAGATGCGCTCCGCCGAGCAGGTGGCCAAGCTGCGCGGCAAGACCGTCGAAGAGCTGCTCGGTTAAGGAGGAGACGCAAATGAAGCTGAAAATTACGCAGACCAAATCCACCATCGCCTGCCTGAAGGACCAGATCGCCACGATCGAGGCGCTGGGCCTCCACAAGATCGGCCACAGCGTCGTCAAGGAGGACAATCCGGCGATCCGCGGCATGATCTTCAAGGTCAAGCACATGGTCAAGGTCGAAGAAATTCAGGACTAAGGAGGCCGAGAGTATGAAACTGCACGATTTGAAACCCGCCGAGGGCGCGACCACCGCAGTCAAGCGCCTCGGCCGCGGCACCGGCTCCGGCCTGGGCAAGACCTCGGGCAAGGGCCACAAGGGCGCGAAGGCCCGCTCCGGCGGCGGCAAGCGGCCCGGGTTCGAGGGCGGCCAGATGCCCCTGACCATGCGCCTGCCGAAGCGCGGCTTCACCAACAAGTGGCGCACGGAGTATGTGGCCATCAATGTGGATCGCCTCAACATCTTTGAGGACGGCGATACCGTCACCCCCGTCGAGTTGATCGAGATGGGCATCATCAAGAAGATTGAGGATGGCGTCAAGATCATGGGCGACGGCGAAATCACGAAAAAGCTGACGGTGCAGGCGAACAAGTTCACTGCAACCGCGAAGGAGAAGATCGAGGCAGCAGGCGGGAAAGCAGAGGTGATCTGATATGCGTGAGACACTGAAGAATTGCTGGAAGATCATCGATCTGCGCAAGAAGATCCTCTATACCATCGGAATGCTGCTGATCTATCGCCTGCTCTGCTTCGTGCCCGTGCCGGGCGTCAACACCTCGCTCATTGAGCAGGCCCTGGAAAACTACTCCCTGCTCGGATTCATTAACTCCATGACGGGTTCCAACCTGTCTCAGTACACGATCATGGCCATGGGCATCACCCCGTACATCAACGCGAGCATCATCATGCAGCTGCTGTGCGTGGCGATTCCCGCCTTGGAGGAGATGCAGAAGGAGGGTGAAGAGGGCCGCAAGAAGATCGCCCAGATCACCCGCTACGTGACCATCGGCCTGGGCTTTTTGCAGGCCGTCGCGCTGACCATCGGCCTGCGCGTCAACGCCACCAACAGCTTCCTGGGCCTGATCACCATCGCCCTGTGCCTGTCGGCCGGTACCGCCATCGCCATGTGGATCGGTGAGCGCGTGACCGAGAAGGGCATCGGCAACGGCATCTCGCTGCTGATCTTCGCCGGCATCATCTCCAACATCGCGCGCGGCGTGGAGACCAGCGTGGCTGCGCTGTTCACCGGCCAGATTGCCAGCGCGGGCGGCATCGGCGGCATGATCGCCTCCGTCGTCACCTTCGTCATCCTGGTGATCGGCATCACGGTCGTGGATCTCGGCGAGCGCCGCATCCCGATCCAGTACGCCAAGCGCATGGTCGGCCGCAAGATGTACGGCGGCCAGTCCACCCACATCCCGCTGCGTCTGAACGCCTCCGGCGTGCTGCCGCTGATCTTCGCCAACGCCATCATGCAGTTCCCGGCGACGATCCTGGCGTTCTTCCCGAACTCCAAGGCCAACATCTGGTGGACGGCGCACGTCCAGGTCATGTCCTGGCCCTACCAAGTGATCTTCGCGCTGTTGATCTTCGGATTCACGTTCTTCTATTCCTCGATCAGCTTCAACCCGGTTGAGATTTCGAAGAACATCCAGTCGAACGGCGGCATGATCCCCGGCATCCGCCAGGGCAAGCCGACCAGCGACTTCATCAAGAAGATCTCCGGCCGCATCACCTGCTTCGGCGCGATCTACCTTGCAATCCTCGCCGTGATCCCGACGGCGGTGTACGCGATCGCGGGCGTCAGCCTGACCTTCGCGGCCTCCTCTCTGTTGATTGCAGTCTCCGTCGCGATGGAGACCATGCGTCAGCTCGAGAGCGAGATGATGATGCGCCACTACAAGGGATTCCTCTAAGACCCTCGGAGGTTAGACGATGAAACTGATATTCCTTGGCCCTCCTGGGGCGGGCAAGGGCACCCAGGCGACGGGCGTGAGCTCGCACCTGGGCGTGCCCCACATCTCCACCGGAGACATGTTCCGCGCGGCCCTCAAGAATCAGACCCCCACGGGCATTGAGGCAAAGCGCTACATGGATGCCGGCGAGCTGGTGCCGGATAGCGTGGTCGTGGCGATGGTGAAGGAACGCCTCGCCGAGCCGGACTGTGCGAACGGCTATCTGCTGGACGGCTTCCCCCGCACGGTCGAACAGGCACAGGCGCTGGACGAGATCTGCGCGCCGGATGCCGTGGTCGAAATCCACGTGCCGGACGAACGGCTGCTCTCGCGCCTCACCGGGCGCCGGGTTTGCCCCAAGTGCAACGGCACCTTCCACATCTCCTCCCTGGCGGACGAGACCGTCTGCCCGGTGTGCGGAGACGCGCTGTATCAGCGCGAGGACGACAAACCCGCTACAATTTCCAACCGGCTGAAGGTTTATCACGATCAGACCTCGCCGCTGGTGGGCTACTACGAGGGCCTGGGCAAGCTCCGGCGCATCGACACCGAGGCGCTCCCGAAGGACGCCGCGGGCGACTGCCGCCGCGAGGACGTGTTCCAGGCGATCCTCACAGCCCTGGAGTGACTGCATGATCACGATCAAGAGTGCACCGCAGATTGAGAAGATGCGCAAGGCGGGAGAGCTGCTGCACAGCGTGCTCGACGCACTGCGCGCGGAGATCCAGCCCGGAGTGACCACGCTGCACCTGGACGAGACGGCCGAAAGGCTCATCCGCCAGGCCGGAGCGATTCCCTCCTTCAAGGGCTACGAGGGATTTCCCTTCTCCATCTGCGCCTCCGTGGACGATCAGGTGGTACATGGTTTTGCAGACAGGAACAAGCTCCGCAAGGGGCAGCTTCTGAGCGTGGACTGCGGCTGCATACTGGACGGCTGGCAGTCGGACAGCGCGTTTTCCGTGCTGGTGGGCGGGGGAAGCCCCGCGGCGCAGAAGCTCGTGGATGTCACTGAAGAGTGCTTTTGGATCGGCGCGAACATGGCCCGCTCGGGCAACCACCTGGGCGACATCGGCCACGCAATTCAGGAACACGCGGAATCCCACGGCTACGGCGTGATCCGCGACCTCTGCGGTCACGGAATCGGCCAGGAGATGCACGAGGATCCCAACGTTCCGAACTACGGGCGCCCCGGACGCGGCGTCAAGCTCGAGGCGGGCATGACCATCGCCATCGAGCCGATGATCGCCATGGGCGGCTGGAAGGTCTATTGCGAGGACAACGATTGGACCATCGTCACCCGCGATCACAGCATCTGCTCGCACTACGAGCACACGGTGCTGATCACTGACGGCGAGCCCGAGATCCTGTCGTTTCCGGGCATGACGGTCGCGGAGGCGTTGCGCAGATGAACAAGTACCCGATCGAAGTTGGCACGGTGGTCGTGTCCAAGATGGGCCGCGACGAGGGCAGAAGCTTTCTCGTGGTGCAGGAGCTGGACGAGGACTTCGTGCTGCTGGCAGACGGCAGGCTCAGAACGATGGATCACCTGAAGAAGAAGCGCAGGAAGCATCTGAAAACCACGGGCATCGTGGTTCCGGAGCTGGTGGCGCGGCTGCGCGAGGGTGCGGCGGTCGAGAATCATGAGATTCGCACGTGGCTGAAGAGGGAGGATATGTAGCGTGTCCAAATCCGATGTAATTGAAGTCGAAGGCGTTGTCACGGAGGCCTATCCCAACGCCATGTTCGAAGTGGAG
>CANQGC010000304.1 GCA_947600345.1 uncultured Clostridia bacterium | reverse complement strand
CATGATCGGCCGCCTTGGCATTACCAGCCTCTTCGTCACCCACGACCAGGAGGAGGCCTTCGAGGTCGCCGGAAAGATCATCGTCATGAGCGAGGGCCGCGTGGAGCAGACCGGCACGCCCCGGGAGCTCTACAGCCGCCCGGCCACGCCCTTCGTGGCCCAGTTCATCGGGAACTCCTTTCGGGTGGAGGATTGCTCCCGCCTCCGCTCCTTCCCGCGAACCGCCCCGGGCGCGGCTGCCATACTGCGGCCGGAGTTCACCAGCGTGTACAAGAAGAGCGAGGGCGCGCCCGGCGGCGCCACCGAGGAGGGCGTGGTGGAGGACTGCGTCTTCCGGGGCGGCGGCCAGGAGCTTCGCGTGCGGGTCAACGGCGCGGCGCTGCGGGCGCTGCGCAGCGCGGACGCCCCGCCCATATTCCCCGGAGAGAAGGTGGACGTGCTCGTCCGGCGGATGTTCATCGTCGAGGGCGAGCGGGTCTCGCTTCTGCGCAACGAATCCCTGCGGGAGGACATTTCCATCGGCTGAGCTCGCGCGATCTTGCCGCGCGCCAGGGACAGGCGTCCGAGAGGGCGGCTGCCCCTGGCGCGCTTTTGCTCCGGCCGGTGGGCCGCAATTCTTGCGGAAGACTGCCTCTTCGCGCCATCTTGACCAAATCTTGACCGTTTTCTTGACCGTTTGCTTTACCATTGTATGCTAGAATGGCGAAGACGAATTGCGAAAACGGACGTGCAAGGGGGGAAGGAGATGCGCAATTTGCTTCGGGCGGACGCCCGCAGGATGCTTCGAGGAAAAACTTTTTGGCGATGCCTGATCGCGATGCTGCTGGCCTCCGTGGGGCTGGTCTGGATGCAGGCCACCGCGATGGACTATACCGTGCCCTTCAGCCGGGTGATCTTCCTCTCGCAGCTCTTCTATGGCCTGGCCGCGGCGGCGCTGGCCAGCGTGTACGTATCGGAGGACTTCGCCAGCGGCGTGGTGCGCAACAAGCTGATCGCGGGCCACGCCCGGCCGGCGGTCTTTCTCTCCAACCTGGCCGTCGTCTCCGGCGCGTGCGTGGCGCTCTTCGCGCTGACGAGCGCGTTCACGGGGATCATCGCTCTCCCCTTCTTTGAGATGGACGCCTCGCTCTCCGACATTCTCTTCTGCTTCCTGTTGGGCCTGCCCATGTGCCTGTCCTACGCGGCGGTCTACTGCGCGCTCGCCACGCTGCTGTGCGACAGGGCCAGAAGCGTCGTCGGCTGCATGGGACTGGCCTTCGGCATGCTGGCGCTGTGCATGGAGCTCAACAGTGTGCTCGTCCACGCGGACGCCTCGGCGATGGGAAGCCTGCGGCTGCGGCTCTGCGCCCTCGCCTACGATCTCGTGCCCACCGGCGCGGCGGCGCAGCTCTCGATGATGAAGTTCCTCCAGCCCCTCCGCTGCGCGCTGCTGGGCATAGCGCTGGCCGCCGCGGCGTCGGCGTCGGGAGCCCTCGCCCTCCGCAGAATGGACATCCGCTAGCGCCGGATCCTCGGATGGAAGCCGCCATAGAAAAATTGGCGGCTTTTTGTCATTTTTTTGGAGAAATGGCAGGATTCCTTCTTGACATCGGGGAATCGTGAAACTATAATATCCTTGGTAATGGGGATGGGTATGGGATTCCCCATGAACAAATTGCGTAAGGAGGGAGTTTTCTTGGTCAGCTTTATTCTCTGCATCGTTCTTCTGATCGGCGGATACTTTACCTACGGTAAAGTGGTCGAGAACACCTTCGCACCCGACGATCGCGAGACCCCGGCGGTCGCGATCAACGACGGCGTGGACTATGTGGTGCTTCCCCAGTGGAAGCTGTTCATGATCCAGCTGCTCAACATCGCGGGCCTCGGCCCGATCTTCGGCGCGCTGCAGGGCGCCCTGTGGGGCCCGAAGGTATTCCTGTGGATCACCTTCGGCACCATCTTCGCCGGCGCCGTGCACGACTTCTTCTCCGGCATGATGAGCGAGCGCAACAACGGCGCTTCCATCTCCGAGGTCACCGGCATCTACCTGGGCGGCGCGATGAAGAACGTCATGCGCGTGTTCAACGTGGTGCTGCTGATCATGGTCGGCACCGTGTTCGCCGTCGGCCCGGCGGGCATCCTGGTCAAGCTTATCAGCGAGAGCGGCGGCAGCGGCATCGTGGCCAGCACGCTGTTCTGGCTGATCCTGATCCTGGTTTACTATTTCGTCGCCACCTTCCTGTCCATCGACAAGATCATCGGCAAGTTCTACCCGGTGTTCGGCATCTGCCTGATCATCATGGCGGTAGGCGTGGGCATCGGCATCTTCGCCCACGGCTACACGATCCCCGAGATCTGGACGAACTTCACCACGAACGTCCATCCGGCGGGCACGTCGATCTGGCCCTTCATGTTCATCACCGTGGCCTGCGGCGCGATCTCCGGCTTCCACGCCACCCAGAGCCCGCTGATGGCCCGCTGCATGAAGAGCGAGCACCAGGGCCATTTCGTGTTCTACGGCGCGATGGTCTGCGAGGGCATCATCGCCTTGGTCTGGGCCGCCGCCGGCTGCTCGCTGTATGAGCTCACCAATGGCGTCGCCCAGGGTCTGAACGACATCATCGCCCAGGGCCAGCCCGCCGCCGTGTACGACGTCTGCGCCAAGACCATGGGCGGCATCGGCATCGCGCTAGCGATGCTGGGCGTCGTGGCCTGCCCGATCACCTCGGGCGACACCGCGTTCCGCTCCGCCCGCCTGGTGCTGGCCGACTGGTTCAAGTTCGACCAGAGCAGCTTCAAGAACCGCCTGATCCTCTGCATCCCCGTGCTGGGCGTCGGCGCCGTGCTGGGCATCGGCAACTGCCTGGGCTTCATCAACTACACCGTGATCTGGCGCTACTTCTCCTGGACGAACCAGACGTTGGCGATGATCGTGCTCTGGGCCGCATCCATGTACCTCTACCGCAACAAGAAGAATCACTGGATCACCGCGGTCCCGGCGACGTTCATGTCCGCCGTGTCCATCACCTACTTCGTGGCGGCGCCCGAGTGCCTGCACCTGAGCCTGAGCATCGCCTATCCGGTGGGCATCATCGCCGCCGTGGCCTTCCTGGCGATCTTCATCTTCGCCACCCGGAAGCCCGCGAAGGCGTAATTCCCGATTTTCAAACCTTCGGGCGGCGGAAGATACACAGCTTCCGCCGCCTCCTTGTAGAAGACGACAGGAGGCGATCCTCATGATCCTCAAGCCCCACCGCCTCGCCGGGGAGGCCATCCCGGACGACGTGCTCGCCGCGGACAAGAAGGGCTGCCTGCGCTTCGGACCCTGCGGCGTGAGCGAGCGGGCGCTGTACCTGAACAGCTTCTTCCTCGACCGGCGCTACTACGTGCCGATTGCGGAGGTGCACCGCGTGTTCAAGCGCGTGGCGATGAGCAAGGGCGGCTTCAGCGGCAAGGGCATGTTCGCCTCCATCCCCTACCTGGTCGTGGAGTACGGAAACGGCCAGGTCAAGCAGTGCAACTTCAAGTTTGAGGAGGACGTGGACCGGCTGCTGGACTGCGTGGCGGAGAAGTGGCCGGACATCCCCCGCCGCAGCGTGGAGGCCCAGCGCAAACTGGACGAGCGCGAGCGCATGCGCGAAGCCCGCTTTCTGAAGGAGCTGACGCCGGAGGCCCAGGCCGCGTGGGACAGGCTGGAGGATGCGAAGGCGCTGCTCGCACGCGATCCCGCCGCCTGCGATCGCCTCTCCCAGGCCGCGCGGGAGAAGCGGCGCAACGACCAGACCAACCCGGCCTACAAGTGGGTGGCGCTGGCGATCGTGATCTTCGGCGCGCTGGCGCTGGCGTTCGGCATCTGGA
>CANQGC010000303.1 GCA_947600345.1 uncultured Clostridia bacterium | reverse complement strand
GCGGGCGTGGCGGCCTACGGCCTGCCCTCGGACGCCCGGCGCGACGGCGTGCCCCCGGCGCTGTGGATTCCCGCGCTGGCGCTGGCGGCGCTGGCGCTGGCGATCACCCCCGGCGAGCGCGTGACCTGGGGCCCGCTGGAGGAGCTGGCCGAGCGCGTGCGCAGCGTGGTGGAGGACTACATCCGCTTCACCGAGCAGCGCATGGCCTTCTCCATCGGCGACAAGGGCTACGACCGCGCGGGCATGATCGGCGACAGCGTGGTGTCCATGCTGGGCGGCCCGGCGAACCCCTCGAAGGATCAGGTCATGCGGGTGGAGACGGACGCCGATCTGCTGCTGCGGGGCTCCATCAAGCGCAGCTACACGGGCTACTCCTGGGTGGACGACCAGACCAAGGCCCGCTACCTCTACTACGACTTCACCCACCGCCGGGTGCGCGAGCGGGTGTTCGATTCCGAAACCGTGGCCGACAGCGAGGCCTTCGAGGAGCGCAGCGCCAGCGTGGAGCTGCTGGAGGGCGGCACGAGTACGCTGTTCGTGCCCGCCCAGCTCTCCTCGTTCCGGATGGGCCTCAAGGACGCGGTGTACTACAACTCCACCGGCGAGCTGTTCCTGACCCGCGACGTGCGGGCCGGGGACGAGTACGAGCTGACGGCGCGCCTGCCGGTGAGCGATGAGGCGCTGATCCGGGAGGCCGAGGCCCGGGCCGGGCTGGAGGATCCGGAGTACGAGGAGGCTCGGGAGAGCTACGGCGATTTGCCGCCCTACATCGACACACGGGTGTTCTCGCTGGCGGTGGACCTCGTGAAGGATACCCACAACGCCGCCGAGAAGGCCTTCGCCATCCAGAACTACCTGGCCCAGAACTACCGCTACACGCTGGACGGCGGCCACCCCGAGGGCAACGCGGACTTCGTATCCTGGTTCCTGCTGGATTCCAAGGAGGGCTACTGCAGCTACTTCGCCTCGGCGATGGCGGTGCTCTGCCGCATCGCCGGCCTGCCCGCGCGCTACGTGGAGGGCTACAGCGTGGAGGCGCAGCCCGGCGGAACGACCATCGTCACCGGCGAGAATGCCCACGCCTGGGTGGAGGTCTACCTGAACGGCATGGGCTGGGTGGCCTTCGATCCCACCGCTGCGGCGCGCGCGCTCCAGGGCGACGAGCCCTCCGGCGCGGACGGCTCCGGCTCTAGCCCCAACGAGAACTCGGACATCATGGACGAGCCCGAGCCACTCGATCCCCCGGACGAGGGCGGCGAGGAGACCCCGGAGCCCTCGCCCAGCCCGTCGCTGGCCCCGGGCGAGACGCCCTCGCCCAGCCCGGACGACAGCGAGCTCCCGCCCCAGGACGACGGCGAGCTTCCGCCGCCGCCGGAGGATTCCTCCGGGAAGGACGCCGAATCCGACGCGGACGGCTCCGGCGGTGCGAACCTGGCCTGGCTGTGGTGGCTGCTGATCCTGCTGGCGCTGGCGGCGCTCGCGGCGCTGCTCGTGCGCTGGTTCCGGCGGCGGCTGCGGGACACCGACCCGCTGAAGCTCACCGCGAAGCCCGGAGACCTGGACCACTCGGCGCTGCTGCTCTACCGCGCCACGCTGACGCTGCTGTCCCAGCTGGGCTACGCGCCCCAGAGCGGCGAGACGCCCGAGGCCTTCGCATCCCGCGCCGCCGAGGCGCTGAACAACCCCGAGTACCTGCGCTTTGCCCAGGGCGTGGCCCACAGCCGCTACGCCGGGGAGGCGGCGAGCGCCTCGGTCGTGCGCAGCGGCCGGAAGGCGTACCTGACCTTCCTGCACCGCCTGGGCCGCGTCGAGCGCCTGCGCTACCATCTCCGGCGCGCGCTGCACGGCCTGGGCGACATGGAGACGATCCCGTAGGGCCGCGCTTTCCCAAAGCTTCATTTGTCAAAGGCCTGCGAACTGTGCTATACTAACTTTATCGTTGGATGAATCTGGAGGTACCCCATGTTTGACTTTCTGAAGAAATTCCTTGCCAGCTCCAATGAAGGCGAGCTGAAGAAGATACGAAAGGTCGTCGACCAGATCAACGCCCTGGAGCCCGCGATGCAGAAGCTCAGCGACGAGCAGATGCGCGAAAAGCTCGCGGACCTGCGCCGCCTGGCCCAGAGCGGAACCTCGCTGGACGATCTGCTGCCCGAGACCTACGCCCTGGCCCGCGAGGCCGCGGTGCGCGTGCTGGGCCAGCGGCCCTTCGACGTGCAGCTCATCGGCGCCATCGTGCTCCACCAGGGCCGCATCGCCGAGATGAAGACCGGCGAGGGCAAGACGCTGACGGCCACGCTGCCCGCCATCCTCAACGCCCTGCCCGGCAAGGGCGTGCACATCGTCACCGTCAACGACTACCTGGCCAAGTTCCAGAGCGAGTGGATGGGCAAGGTCTACCGCTTCCTGGGCCTGAGCGTCGGCCTGATCGTGCACGACCTGAGCCCCGCCGAGCGCCAGGTGGCCTACAACGCCGACATCACCTACGGCACCAACAACGAGTTCGGCTTCGACTATCTGCGCGACAACATGGTCACCTACAAGCAGAACCTGGTGCAGCGCGGGCTGGAGTTCGCCATCGTGGACGAGGTGGACTCGATCCTCATCGACGAGGCCCGCACGCCGCTGATCATCTCCGGACGGGGCGAAAAGTCCACCGAGATGTACAGCCACGCCAACCAGTTCGTGCTGCGGGGACTCAAGGAGCAGATTCAGGACAAGGAGGGCGAGGTGCTCGAGCCCGGCGACTTCATCAAGGACGAGAAGGACAAGACCATCTCGCTGACCGAGGCGGGCGTCAAGAAGGCCGAGGCCTTCTTCCAGGTGGACAACCTCACCGACCCGGAGCACCAGGAGCTCTACCACCACATCCTCGGCGCGCTGCGCGCCCACAAGATGATGAAGCGCGACGTGGACTACGTGGTCAAGGACGGCCAGGTCGTGATCGTGGACGAGTTCACCGGCCGCCTGATGGTGGGCCGCCGCTACTCGGATGGTTTGCACCAGGCCATCGAGGCCAAGGAGGGCGTGAAGGTCGAGCGCGAGAACAAGACGCTGGCCACCATCACCTTCCAGAACTACTTCCGCATGTACCACAAGCTCTCGGGCATGACCGGCACGGCCAAGACCGAGGAGGAGGAGTTCAACGGCATCTACAAGCTGGACATCGTGCAGATTCCCACGAACCGGCCCATGATCCGCGAGGACATGAACGACGCCGTGTTCATCACCCAGAAGGCCAAGTTCAAGGCCGTGGTGGACGAGATCGAGAAGCGCCACGCCACCGGCCAGCCGGTGCTGGTGGGCACCGTGTCCGTCGAGAAGAGCGAGATGCTGGGCCGCATGCTCGAGCTGCGCGGCATCCCCCACGTGGTGCTGAACGCGAAGTTCCACGAGAAGGAGGCGGAGATCGTCGCCCAGGCCGGCAAGGTCGGCGCGGTGACCATCGCCACGAACATGGCCGGCCGAGGCACGGATATACTGCTGGGCGGAAACGCCGAGTTCATGGCGCGCAAGCAGATGCGCCTGGCGGGCTACGAGGAGATGGTGATCGAGGATGCCATCGGCTTCAACGAGGACGTGCCCGACGAGGTCAGGGAGGCCCGCAAGGTCTTCCACGATTACCTGGACAAGTTCTCGGTGGAGACGCAGAAGGGCCACGAGGAGGTCGTGAAGCTCGGCGGCCTGCACATCATCGGCACCGAGCGCCACGAGTCCCGCCGCATCGACAACCAGCTGCGCGGCCGCTCGGGCCGCCAGGGCGACCCGGGCTCGTCCCAGTTCTTCATCTCGTTCGAGGACGATCTGATGCGCCTGTTCGGCTCCGACCGCTTCCAGCCGATGC
>CANQGC010000302.1 GCA_947600345.1 uncultured Clostridia bacterium | reverse complement strand
GGCGATGTTCCCAACACCACGGAGATCTCCTACGAAAATACCTACGCGGAGGGCGTCGAGGTTTCCACCCACGACGTCGCCTGTGAGCTCAGCGTGAACGGCGCGAGCTACGGCTGCGAGTTCACCTTCGAGCTCACGAGCGATCCGGTGAGCGACTGGAGCGCCGTGCAGAGCTGGCTGGGCGATATCGTCAAGGCCGCCGCCCGAACCGACGGCTCCAGCTCCGAAGCCCTGGCGAAGGCCGTGGACGTCGCCATCGCCACCGCGCGCAGCGAGGCGAAGCCGGACGCGAACGGCGAGACGCCCGAATGGGCGAGCGAAAACCTGAAGCTGAAGACCATCCGCGTCTCCACGCCCTTCTATCCGGAGCTCTCCGTGGGCAAGAACGGCGACGCCACCGAGCGGCTGCAGCGGCGGCTGATCGAGCTGGGCTTCCTGGAGGGGGAGGCGGACGGCTACTATGGCCCCCAGACGGAGGCCGCGGTCAAGGCGCTGGAGGGCTACGTGCGCGAGCTCGAGCAGGATCTGATCGACGAGCGCCCGACTCCCACGCCGGAGCCGGAGGTCACCCCTGAGCCCACCGAGCATCCCGTGGTCATGCTTCCGTTCAAGTACACGCTGAGCCTGCGCCCTCGCGGAGCAAGGGCACAGGAAGCGGAGGACACGGCGGCGCCCGCCGCCGAGGCCACCCAGGAGCCGGTCGTCTACGCGCCGGTGACCCGGCAGGACGGCGTGGCGGACGGCCTGCTGCAGGCCTATATCTTCTCCGACGCCTACCGCAGCGCCCGGAAGGATCTCTCCTCCGGCGACAGCGGCGACGCCGTGCTCCGCCTGCAGCGCAGGCTGACGGCGGAGGGCTGCTCCACCGACGCCGCGGACGGCAGCTACGGCAGCAACACCGCCCGGGCCGTGCGCATCTTCCAGCGCTACAACGGACTCGAGCAGACCGGCGTCGCGGACGTGGAGACCCAGAGCTTGCTCTTCTCGGGCGACGCCAAGGCGCCGGACAATCCGATGCTCGCCTCCGGCGCCAGCGGTGCGAACGTGGAGCGCCTGCAGAAGCGGCTGTACGAGCTGGGCTTCAGCACCATCGGCGCGGACGGCGAATTCGGCGCCGGCACAAAGGCGGGCGTCGAGGCGCTGCAGACCTACCTGCGCGACCGCGAGGAGGCGAAGCTTCGCGCGGAGGAGCCGGGCATCGCGGAGGATGCCGATCTGAGCGACAGGCTCTCCACCGTGGTCAACGGCGTCGCCGATCCCATCCTGTTGGACGAATTCTACTCCGATGAATTCCCGGCCGTGCCGGAGATGCTCAAGGACGGCTCCACCGGCGACGACGTGGAGCGCCTGCAGCGCAGGCTGTACGCGCTGGACTACTTCTACGACGCCACCGACGGCGCGTACGGCGCGCAGACGGCGAAGGCCGTGGCCGACTTCCAGAAGCGCAACAAGCTCGCGGAGACCGGCGTGGCGAACCAGACGACGATGCAACTGCTCTTCTCCGGCGACGCCCGCAAGGCGCTCAAGCCCTACGAGATTCGCGTATCCACCGAGGGCCAGCGCGTCTACGCCTACGCCCCCGACGAAAACGAGGAGTACACCCGCCTCGTGCGCACGATGAAGTGCAGCACCGGCAAGAACTCCACGCCGACCCCGAAGGGCACCTACAAGTCCACCACGGGCCCCGGCGAGCGCTGGCACTACTTTAAGAAGTTCACCTGCTGGGCGCAGTACACCTACTCCATCCAGGGGGACATACTGTTCCACTCGGTGCTCTACGGCAGCAAGGGCGGGGCTGTGACCCGCAGCTCCGTCAACAACCTGGGCCGCAAGGCCTCCCACGGCTGCGTCCGCCTGAGCGTGGAGGATGCCAAGTGGCTCTTCGAAAACTGCCCCAAGAATACCACGGTCGTCGTCTACTGACGAACAAGGGACGCGCAAAACGAGCGCCGGACGAGATGTCCGGCGCTCGCGCTTTATTCAGCTTTGCTTCGAAGGCTACGCCTTCATGATCTTCTCGTAGAGCTTCATGTACTCCTTCGCGGAGCTATCCCAGCCGTACTGGCCGCCCATGGCGCGTATGGCAAGCTTGTTGAAGGTTTCCCGATCCTCCTTGAACATCTGGACGGCGTGCTCGATCACGTAGAGCATGTCGTGGGCGTTGTAGTTGAGGAAGGTAAAGCCGTTGCCGTCGCCGGTGTTGGGATTGTAGGCCAGCACCGTGTCGCGCAGGCCGCCGGTCTCGCGGGTGATGGGCAGCGTGCCGTATCTGAGCGAGATCAGCTGGCTCAGGCCGCAGGGCTCGAACATCGACGGCATCAGGAACATGTCGCACGCGCCGTAGATCTTGTGGGCCAGCGGGTTGTTCATCTGGAAGCAGGCCGATACCTGGCCGCCGTAGCGCCACTGGGCCCAGCTGAACAGGTCGATGTACTTGCTCTCGCCCATGCCCAGCACCACGAACTGCACGCCGGTGTTCATGATTCCCTCGAACACGCACTCCACCAGATCCAGGCCCTTCTGGCCGGACAGGCGGCTGACCATGCCCATCATCGGGATGTCCGCGCCCTGCTTCAGCCCCAGCTCCTTCTGCAGCGCCAGCTTGTTCTGAACCTTCCTGTCGAAGGTCTCGGCGGTGTAGTTGACCTTGAGCATCGGGTCGGAGGCGGGATCGTACTCCACGGTGTCGATGCCGTTGAGTATGCCGCAGAGGTTGTCCGCCCGGGAGCGGAGCAGGCCGTCCAGCCGCTCGCCGTAGTAGGCCGTCTGAATCTCCTGGGCGTAGGTGGGGCTGACGGTCGTGACCTCGTCCGCAAACACGATGCCGCCCTTCATGAACGAGCACATGCCGTAGAACTCCAGGCTGTCGCTGGTGTAGGCCAGCGAGCCCAAGCCCAGCAGCTCCTCGATGAAGTCGATGGGGAAGATGCCCTGGAACTTCAGGTTGTGGATCGTGAACACGGTCTTGATGCCCTTGTAGAGCTCCAGCTTGTTGTACTGCACCTTCAGCATCGCCGGAATCAGGCCGGTCTGCCAGTCGTTGCAGTGGATCACGTCCGGGATGAAGTCCAGCTTCGGCAGCGCCTCAAGCACGGCGCGGCAGAAGTAGGCGTAGCGCTCGCCCTCGTCGGTGCCGGAGCCGTAGATGTAGTCCCGGCCGAAGTACTGCTCGTTGTCCACGAAGTAGAAGGTGATCCCGCAGTACTGCAGCGACAGTATGCCCACGTACTGGCGGCGCCAGCCCAGGTTGACATCGAAGTTGAACAGGATCTTGAGCTGCTTGCGCCACTCGATGTCCATGGTCTTGTACAGGGGCAGGATGACGCGCACGTCCGCGCCGGACTTGATCAGCTCCTTTGGCAGAGCGCCCACGACGTCGGCCAGGCCGCCCGTCTTGATAAAGGGCACGCACTCGGAAGTGGCAAACAGAATTTTCATGGCGTCCTCCTTAAACTTGCTTATTTGGGTTCGTCCGCGTCGCCATCATCAGAGGGTGACATTCTTGCCGATGACGATGGGATACTGGCGCATGCCGACGATGCGGCCGTGCGCGCGCACCGTGACCTCCTTGTCGAGGATCACGTTCTCCATCTCCACGTCGTCCTCCACGTAGCTGTCCTGCATGACGATGCAGTCCTTGATCCTGGCGCCGCGGCCCACGTGCACGCCGCGGAAGAGCACGCAGTTCTCCACGCTGCCCTCGATCACGCAGCCGTCGGCCACCAACGAATTGGTGACGTTCGCGCCCGCGCGGTAGAGCGCCGGGGCATCGTCGCGGGTCTTGGTGTACACCGGGCGGGTGGCGAAGAGCTCCTGGCGCACGTCGGAATCGAGCAGGTCCAGGTTGAACTTGAAGTAGCCCTTGA
>CANQGC010000301.1 GCA_947600345.1 uncultured Clostridia bacterium | reverse complement strand
ACATCCTCGCCGCGGCCGTGTCCAACGCCGGCGGCCTGGGCATCATCTCCGCGATGAACGCCCCGGGCGAGTACCTCCGAGCGGAGATTCGCGCCTGCCGGGAGCTCACAGACAAGCCCTTCGGCGTGAACGTGATGCTGATGAGCCCCCACGCCCCAGAGGTGGCGAAGGTCATCCTCGAGGAGAAGGTTCCGGTGGTCACCACCGGCGCGGGCCTGCCGGGCGTATACATGAAGGAGTGGGTGCCGGCGGGCATCAAGGTCGTGCCGGTGGTCCCCTCCACGGCCATCGCCAAGCGCGTGCAGCGCGATGGGGCGGTGGCGGTCATCGCCGAGGGCTGCGAATCCGGCGGCCACATCGGCGAGCTGACCACGATGACGCTGGTTCCCCAGGTGGTCGACGCGGTGGACATCCCCGTGCTGGCCGCAGGCGGCATCGGCGACGGGCGCGGCATCGCGGCGGCGTTCATGCTGGGCGCGCGCGGCGTGCAGGTGGGCACCCGCTTCCTGGTGGCCAACGAGTGCCAGGTGCACCAGAACTACAAGGACAAGATCCTCAAGGCGCGCGACATCGACACGATGGTCACTGGCAAGCGGCTGGGCCATCCGGTGCGCTGCCTGAAGAACCCCTTCGCCAACGAGTTCGCGAAGATGGAGTACAACTCCAACATCACCAACGAGGAGATCGAGAAATTCGGCGCGGGCTCCCTGCGCATGGCCGCCGTGGAGGGCGACGTGCAGAAGGGCAGCTTCATGTCCGGCCAGATCGCCGCGCTGGTGAAGAAGGAGCAGCCCGCCCGGGAGATCATCGAGGAGATGTTCGCCGAGGCGGAGAAGCTTTTGCAGGGGGCCGCGCAATGGGTAAAGTAGCCTTCGTATTCGCCGGCCAGGGCGCACAGGTTCCGGGCATGGGGAGGGAGCTCTGCGAAGCTTCCCCCGCCGCCCGGGCGGCCTTCGACCGCGCGGAGGAGCTGCGGCCCGGCCTGAAGAAGCTCTGCTTCGAGGGCCCCGCCGAGGAACTGAACGTAACGATCAACACCCAGCCCTGCCTGTTCGCGATGGACTACGCCTGCGCGCAGGCTGTCGTAGAAGCGGGCATCGAACCCGACTGCTGCGCGGGCTTCTCGCTGGGCGAGGTCGCCGCCGCGGGCTTTGCCGGGGCGATGGACTTCGACACCGCCTTCCGCTTCGTGCTCAGCCGGGCCGAGGCCATGCAGGCTTGCAGCGAGAAGGTTCGCGGCGCGATGGGCGCGGTGCTTCGGCTCACGCCTGAGCAGGTGGAGGACATCTGCAAGAACTTCCCGGGGCAGGCGTTCCCGGTGAACTACAACTGCCCCGGCCAGACGGTCGTCTCCTGCGCGGAGGAGGTCTACGACGAACTCGCCGCGAAGGTGGCCGAGGCCAAGGGGCGCATCATGCGGTTGAAGGTCAGCGGCGCGTTCCACACGCCCTGGATGGCCGACGCCACCGTGGCGCTGGCGGAGATTCTGGCGAAGCAGCCGTTGAATCCCACGCGCATTCCGCTCTACGCCAACGTCAATGCCCAGCCCTACGGCGCGGACGCCGCCGAGCTTCTGGCGAAGCAGGCGTCGAACCCGGTGCGCTGGCAGGCGACGATCGAGCACATGATCGCCGACGGCGTGGACGCCTTCGTGGAAGTGGGCGCGGGCAAGACGCTGTCCGGCCTGATCCGCAAGACGAGCGCCGATGTGCGCGTGTTCAACGTGGAGAAGCCGGAGGACATCGACAAGCTGAAGGGGGCGCTGAGCAATGGCTAAGGTAGCGCTGGTGACGGGCGGATCCCGGGGCATCGGCAGGGCCATCGCCCTGAAGCTCGCGGACGCGGGCTGCGACGTGGCCGTAGTCTACGCGGGCCGCGAGGACGCCGCGAACGCCACCGTCGCCGAGATCGAGGCGAAGGGCGTGCGCGCGATGGCCGTCAAGTGCGACGTGGCCGACGCCGCCCAGGCCATCGACGCCGTGAACCGGGTGATCGAGACGCTGGGCGTGCCGGACGTGCTGGTCAACAACGCCGGCATCATCCGCGACGGCCTAGCCATGCGCATGAAGCCCGAGGACTTCCGGGCCGTGATCGACACCAACCTGTCCGGCGCGTTCTACATGATCCGCGCCTGCCTGCCGGCCTTCGTGCGCAGGCGGTCGGGGCGGATCGTCAACATCGCGTCCGTGTCCGGCATGATGGGCAACGCGGGCCAGGCGAACTACTCCGCCAGCAAGGCGGGGCTGATCGGCCTGACCAAGACCATCGCCCGGGAGGTAGCCGCGCGGGGCATCACGGTAAACGCCGTGGCGCCGGGCTTCATCGAGACCGACATGACCAGGAGCATGAGCGAGGCCGCCCTCAAGGCGGGCGTGGCCGCCGTGCCCATGGGCCGCATCGGCAAGCCCGAGGACGTGGCCAACGCCGTGGCCTTCCTGGCGAGCGACGAGGCCGCCTACATCACCGGCTGCGTGCTCAAGGTGGACGGCGGCATGTATATCTGATTTCCTGAGCGAGACGCTCAAAACTAGGGGGAACATATCCAAATGAACAGAGTAGCCATCACCGGCATGGGCGCGATTTCACCCATCGGGAATGACATCGAAACCATCTTTCAAAACCTCAGGGACGGCGTCTGCGGCGTCGGCCCGATCACCCGTTTCGCGGCGGAGGATCTGAAGATCCACGTGGCCGCCGAGGTCAAGGACTTCGATCCCGAGAGGTTTGGCATCACCAAGGGCGACGCCCGGCGCATGGACATCTTCTGCCAGTACGCGATGGCGGCGGCCATCCAGGCCGTGGAGGACAGCGGCATCGCCGGAACCGTGGAGCCCGAGCGCTTCGGCGCCTACGTGGGCAGCGGCATCGGCGGCATCAGCACCATCATGACCGAGTGCGACAAGCTGGACAAGCGCGGGCCCTCGCGCATCTCGCCGCTGTTCGTGCCGATGATGATCTCCAACATGGCCGCGGGGCAGATCGCCATCCGCTTCGGCTGCAAGGGGCCGAGCCTGCCGGTGGTCACCGCCTGCGCGACCTCGACCAACACCATCGGCGAGGCCTACCGTGCCATCAGGCACGGCTACGCCGACGCCATCGTGGCCGGCGGCAGCGAGGCGGCGGTCAACGCGCTGGCCATCGGCGGCTTCGCCAACATGAAGGCGCTCTCCACCTCCGAGGATCCGAACGCGGCCTCGCTGCCCTTCGACGCCCGCCGCGGCGGCTTCGTGCTGGGCGAGGGCGCGGGCATCGTGGTGCTGGAGAACTGGGACCACGCCGTGGCGCGCGGCGCGCACATCTACGCCGAGCTCAGCGGCTACGGCAACACCTGCGACGCCCACCACATCACCGCCCCCGATCCCGAGGGCACCGGCGGCGCGCGGGCGATTCGCATGGCCTGGGAGGAGTCCGGCTCGCCCGAGGGCGCGCTCTACATCAACGCCCACGGCACCGGCACGCCGCTCAATGACTCCATGGAGACCAAGGCCATCAAGCTGGCGCTGGGCGAAGAGCTGGCCCGCGCGGCGCACATCAGCTCCACCAAGTCCATGACCGGCCACATGCTGGGCGCGGCGGGCGCGATCGAGTGCATCGCCTGCGCGCTGGCGCTGTCCAGGGGCGTGATCTTCCCGACCATCCACCTGGACGAGCCCGACCCCGAGTGCGACCTGGACTACACGCCGAACCACGCGCTTTCGCTCCAGGCGGAGGCCGCGCTTTCGGCCTCGCTGGGCTTCGGCGGCCACAACGCCTGCATCGCGCTGAAGCGCGTCTGACGGAGGTGCTCTGATGAATCGCGAAGAGATCATGCGGATTCTGCCCCACAGGGACAGCATGCTCCTGCTGGACGAGGCCTGGAAGGGGGAGGAC
>CANQGC010000300.1 GCA_947600345.1 uncultured Clostridia bacterium | reverse complement strand
GGGTCTCGCTCATCTTGTCCAGCTGACCCAGGTGCTCGAGCTTGTTGTAGATCATGATCCAGGCGCAGTCGTTCTCCGGATTGACCTCGCACTTGCCGTTCTTCGCGCCGCCGCAGGGGCCGTTGACCAGGGACTTGGCGCACTTGGTCACCGGGCAGATGCCGCCGGTGTGGCCCAGCACGCAGTCGCCGCAGGTCTTGCACATCTCGTTGAAGTGACCCACGCGCTCCACCTGGCCGATGAACATGGTGTTGGTGCCGGGATAGACCGGCACGCCCTTCATCTGGCCCGCCATGGTCTGGATGCCGCTGCCGCAGGCCAGCGACAGCACGGCCTCGGGCTTGCCCTTCTGCAGCTCCTTGGCGGCCTTGCGAACATAGAAGTTCAGGCAGCTCTCATTGGGCACCACGGTGCCGGTGACCGTGTAGCCCTTGCTCTCCAGCAGCTGCTTCCACTCGGCCACCTCGTCGTCGCCGCCGACCTTGCACGCCAGCGCGCACTCGTGGCAGCCGCTGATGGCGACGCGCTTCACGCCCTGAAGCATCGCCAGCACTTCCTCAACGGGCTTTCTTTGGGATACAATCATCGCGAATTGACCTCCTCACATACTCGTGCGGGCGCGCTTCGCCGCTCCCGGAAGTCCCGGCGAACGCCTTCCCCGCCTATAAATCCATTATACATCAAACATCCCTGTGAAACCAATACATTTCGATGAAGTTTACATACGCTCAATAAAACTACACAAAACTGCGAAATCGGGTGGAGAAGCTCGAAGGTGCGGCCCGGCGGCGCGCTTCGGATGCCAACGCTTCCCCTCCGCCCGGCCATTCTACCGTGGGTTGCTTGCGCGCGGCGGCGGAGGCATGCTATAATCGGCCTGGAGGTGACGATCATGGACATCGAGACGCTGGCTTTCTTCGACCGCGACCCTTCCGCGCTCCCGTTGTACGAGGCGTTCCGGGGCGAGCTGCTGTCCCGCTGGCCGGATTCCGGGATCAGGATCAGCAAGACGCAGATCAGCTTCACCGGCGGCGTGGGCTTCGCCTTCGTCTCCTTCCCACCGCGCAAGGCCCCCGGCGCGCTGCTGATCTCCCTGGGCCTGCGCGCCCCACTGCACAGCCCCCGCGTCTTCGCCCAGACCGAGCCCTACCCGGGCAGGTGGACGGTGCACATCCTCGTCCACGACCGGGACGAGATCGACGAAGAGCTCCTCGCCTGGCTCGACGATGCCCACGAGTATGCCGTAGAGCGCGGAGCGCGAAGAAGGAAGTAGGCGCACGCGAGGCGATTTTTCGGAAGGAGGGTGCCTGCATATGCGGAAGGGATGGAGCGCGTCCCCCTCGGCGCCGCTCGACGCCTATCAGATCGACAAGCTGCTGGCGCGCATCGGCTATGCCGCGACGGCGCTGGGCGTGCTCGCCGTGGTGGCGACGCAGGCGCTTTGCAACCTGATTTCGCTGCTGCTGCGCGGCGGCCTCAATCCCGCGCCGTTCCTGCTCTCGTACATCTGGGAATTTGCGCTGCTCGCGCTGGCGCTCGCTTTGCTCTACCGGCACACGAAGGTTGCGCGCCGGGTGGAAGCCCATCCGCAGGCGGCGGAATACTTTCGCGTGTACGCCGTCGTCCGCAGGCGCTGGGTTGCGCTGGCCGGAATCGTCTGGCTCGCATGTATCGCCCTGCTGGTTGTCATCACGCTTCGCCTCCGGCCCGTCTACGGCATCATGCCGATGCAGCTCAGCGCTTTTATTGCGGCCTTCCAGTGGTACAAGAACCGCGCTTACCGTGCGGTCGAGTTGGTCGAAGTTTCAGGTGACGGCGCAGCTGTCTACGATCGCCATCGCGCCAACCGGCGCTGGCTTGCCAGGTGGGCGGTCTACTGGCTGGCGGTGCTCGCCCTCTACGCGCTGGGGAGCTTCATCTTCCAAAGCACCGTGCTGTATCTGCCGGTGCTGGCGTTCTGCGCGGCAAACTTCGCGCTGCGCGCGCTCGTCAGCAATCCCCGCCGACCCTTCTTCGGCGTGCGCGCCCGGCGGCTCACGGCGCACCTGCTGAACCTGGCCTGCACGCTGGGCGTGCTGGAGCTGGCGCTGTTCACCGTCTCCAACGGCGCGCCCATCAACGACGCCTGGCTCGCAGGGCTGGATTACTCCCCCTTCCACAGCGAGAGCGAGGTTCGCTGTGACGCGGACACCGGCGTCTACACCGTCCGTGCGAGCCGGGACGACTTCCGCATCCTCCAGCTCACCGACATCCACATCTGCGGAAGCGTCACCACCGCGAAGTACGACCGCATGGCCTTCCAGGCGTGCTACGACCTGATCCGGCGGGCGGAGCCCGACCTCATCATCGTCACCGGCGACCTGGTCTACCCCATCCCGGCGCAGACCTTCAGCGCCAACAACCTGCTCCCCATGCGGCAATTCGCCGGCTTCATGAACCGCGTTGGCATCCCCTGGGCCTTCGTCTATGGAAACCACGACACCGAACCCGCCGCCCGCTACGGCGCCGGGGCGCTGGAGCAGATGCTGCTGGAGCTGGAGGAGGAGCCGGGCTGCCCGCTGCTCTACGCGCGAAAGCGGCCGGAAATCTTCGGCAGGTACAACCAGTACATCCGCATCGAGAGCGCGGACGGCAGCTTAAACCGAACACTCTTCCTGATCGACTCCAACGACTACGCGGAGGGCAGCGCGGAGTTCAACGACTACGACTGCGTGCACCGGGATCAGATCGACTGGTACACAGAAACCGTCGCCGCGCTCTCCGAAGCGGAGGGACGGACCGTGCCGTCCTTCGTTTACCTGCACATCCCCTTTCCCGCCTCCGCGGAGGCCAAGGCGGCGCTGGACGCGGGCGAGCCGGAGGCGGAGTACCTCTTCGGCGAGAACGGCGAGGGCGTGAGCTGCCCGGACAGGGACGAGGGCCTCTTCGACGCCATACTCGAAGCGGGCAGCACCCAGGCCGTGTTCGCGGGGCACGACCACTTGAACAACCTGGGTGTGCGCTACAAGGGCGTGGACCTGGTCTACTTCAAGTCCATCGACTACACCGCCTATCCCGGCATCGCGCACAAAAGCAGCCAGCGCGGCGCGACGCTGGTCACGCTGGATTCCCAGGGAGGCTATGCGATTGATGTGCTGGATTATCCCGAACCGCGATGAGACGCGCAGAGCGCCCCGGCCAATCGGCCGGGGCGCTCTATCTTCCGCGCTACTTCCGCCGCTTCTGCATTTGCATCAGCCGCAACAGCCTCGGACGGTTGTACCTCTGGATGGCGACGAACGCCAGGTCGAACAGGGCGGCGAGCAGGGACGTGATCGCGAAGACCAGCAGCGCGCCGAACCAGTGGGCAAAGAGCAGCGGAACGAAGCTGGCGGCGATGTTCAGCTCGTGGGTGAGCTCCGCCCGGCAGGTGGAGCGGACGAGGCCGTCCATGCCCTGGGCCTGGAGGTCGAACTCCGCCGGGTCGTAGGTGGGCAGGCTTCCCTTCCAGCGCTGCACGCCGATGCGCCGGTACAGCGCGCGCTCCCTGTCGCGCACCTGGAACCAGCCGCGCTCGCCGTCGGCGCGCGAGAAGTCGACACGGGGAATTAACCCCTCGCCGATGAGCAGGCGGACGGCGAAGTGGTAGAGGCAGGTCAGCGAAGTGATGCACAGCGCGTCAAGCAATCCCCCGCCCAGCGCCGCGTACAGCGCCTGGAACAGAAGCAGCGCGGCGAGGCTGACCAGCGCCGCCAGCCGCATGAACCTTCGGAACTTGCTCGAGGATCTCATTGCGGCGCGCGCTTCTTCATTTTAATCGACGCGGCGTAGGCGCTGTTGCAGAGGCCCAGCACCGCCGAGACGATGAACAGCGTCTCGATGCCCAGCGCCTGCCAGATCC
>CANQGC010000299.1 GCA_947600345.1 uncultured Clostridia bacterium | reverse complement strand
CCCTGCATGTTCCGGCACAGGTGCTTCATGCCCCGGGCGCAGAAGTAGCACTTGCCGCAGTAGCGGTTGGGATCCACGCTGACCCGGTCGCCCAGCCGGAAGTTCTCCACGCCCGGGCCCAGGGCCTCCACCCTGCCGGAGAATTCGTGGCCCAGCGTCACCGGCGGATGCACCTCTGCCGAGCCCTTCTCGCCGCCGACGATGTGCACGTCGGTGCCGCACACGCCGCAGTAGCGCACGCGGATGCGCACCTCACCCGGCCCCGGCTCCGGCCGGGGAATATCCTCGACGATCAACTCGCCCTCGCCGTGAAATCTTGCCGCTCGCATGATTTGCCTCCTCTCAGTCGTCGGTGGGGTAGTATACTTCGACGCGCTCCTCGGCGAAGCGGCGCATGAATTCGCCGCTCGGGCGCGCGTCGGTGATGACGGCATCCGCGAAGTCCAGCGCCCCCAGCGCCGCCCGGGCGTTTCGGGAGAACTTGTCGCCGGACACGCAGACGTAGACCTTCGTGCCGGGCTTGATCAGCGCCCGGTAGATCTGCGCGGTAATCTCGTCCAGCACGGTGAAGCCCCGGGCGATGTCCACGCCGTCCGCGGTGATGAACAGCTTGTCCACGAACAGCTCCTCGGCGTAGCGCGCGGTCACGGGGCCGGTGACGTAATAGGCGCCGCCGCGGCGGGTGAAGTCCCCCGGCGCCAGCAGCAGCTTGAACTCCGGCGCGCCCGCGAGCTCCATCGCGGCGGATACGTTCATCGTGATCACCGACAGGCGCTTGCGGTCCCGCAGGCTCCGGGCCAGGGATGCGCAGGTCTGGCCGGGGCCGATGAAGATCAGGTCCTCGTCGCGGACGAACTCCGCCGCCAGCGCGCCGATGCGCCGCTTGCCCGAATCCTCGTCCTGCCCCGGCTCCGGCGCGGCGCTCGCCTCGCCGTGGGCGTCCGGCAGCGCGACCTTTCCGTAGGAGCGGCGGACGCAGCCCTCGCGCTCCAGCTGCTGCAGGTCCTTGCGGATGGTCACCTCGGACACGTTCATCTGCGCGCTGAGCGCGCAGACGCTCACGTCCTTTCCCTCGCGCAGCATTTGCAGTATGCGCTCCCGGCGCTCGGCCTTGTTCATCGAAAACAATCCCTCCCCTTCGCGCGAAATCCGCGCAAGTTCGGTTTCGATTTATATTATAAATGTTTCGTTTATCTTTGTCAACCCGCAATTTACACACCTATTCTCCATTGAATGGTTAAATTATAATTACATATTGACAATTTAAACCGATAGATTTATAATTTTAGTGTACAAATTGAAACTACGATGTCTGCCCTCTGAAAGGATGATCGAACAATGTCCAAGCAGATATTCATCGACCCCAACCAGCGCAGGAGCCCCTCCGTGGAGCGCTTCCGCGACATCCCCGTCAATCAGTACCAGAAGCGCATGAGGGATGTGCGCGGCGAATTCAGCGACCAGGAGCTCGTCGAAATCTATCGCGACATGGTATCCATCCGCACCTTCGAAAACATGATGCAGGATCTGCGCCTCAGCGGCCAGTACCACGGCATCCCCTACAACTACTCCGGCCCCGCCCACCTGTGCATCGGCCAGGAGTCCGCCGCCGTGGGCCAGGCCTTCGCGCTGGACGAGAACGACTTCATATTCGGCACCCACCGCGGCCACGGCGAGCTGATCGCCAAGGGCCTGCGCACCATCCGCCTGCTGAGCGAGGAGAAGCTTCAGTCCATCATGGCCCAGTCCTGCGGCGGAAAGCAGCTGCGCGTCGTGGAGCGCGGCTTCTCCGGCACCACCCGGCAGCTGGCGGAGCGCTTCTTCCTCTACGGCGTGATGGCCGAGATCTTCGGCCGCAAGACCGGCTTCGCCGAGGGCCTGGGTAACTCCATGCACGCCTTCTTCATCCCGCTGGGCATCTACCCGAACAACGCCATCGTGGGCGGCTCCGCGCCCATCGCCACCGGCGCCGCGCTGTACAAGAAGGTCATGGGCCAGGGCGGCATCGCCGTGGCCAACGCCGGCGACGGCGCCACCGGCTGCGGGCCCGTCTGGGAGGCGATGAACTTCGCCTCGATGGATCAGTACGACCAGCTCTGGGAGAACAAGGGCGGGCTGCCGGTGCTGTTCAACTTCGTCAACAACGGCTACGGCATGGGCGGCCAGACCTGCGGCGAGACCATGGGCTACGGCACACTGGCCCGCATCGGCGCGGGCATCAACCCCGACCAGATGCACGCCGAGCGCGTGGATGGCTTCAACGTGTTCGCCGTGATCGACGCGGTCCGCCGCCAGAAGGCGCTGCTGCTGGCGGGCAGGGGCCCCGCGCTGCTGGACGTGATCAGCTACCGCTTCTGCGGCCACTCCACCAGCGACGCCAACCCCAACCGCACCCAGGAGGAGATCCAGGCCTGGATCGACCAGGACGCCCTGGCGGACTACGAGCGCCAGCTGATCGAAAACGGCATACTCACTGCCGAGGGCACGGCAAAGATTCGCGCCGAGGTGGACGAGCTGAACCTGGCCATGTTCCGCCTCGCCACCGACGACGCGCTCTCCCCGCGCATGGACCTGCGCGCGCAGCCGGACGCCATCGAAAGGCACATCTTCTCGAACCAGCGCATCCCCGCGCTGTCCAGCGGCGCGCCGAAGGTCTGGGGCGCCCTCTCGGACAACCCCCGCTGGCAGCAGATTCAGAAGCGCCCCCGCTTCGGCATCGAGAACGGCGCGGAGCTCCCCGCCAGCAAGGTCTACCAGATCCGCGACGCCATATTCGAGGCGCTGCTGGAGTGCTTCTACCGCGACCCCGCCATGATCTCCTTCGGCGAGGACCTGCGCGACTGGGGCAGCGCCTACGGCGCCTACAAGGGCCTGGAGAAGTCCGTGCCCTACGAGCACCTGTTCAACGCCCCCATCTCGGAGGCGGCCATCATCTCCGCCGCCGTGGGCTACGCCATGCTGGGCGGCCGCGCCGTGCCCGAGCTGATGTACTGCGACTTCCTGGGCCGCGCGGGCGACGAAGTGCTCAACCAGCTCGCCAAGTGGCAGGCGATGACCGCCGGTCAGCTCAGGATGCCCGTGCTCGTGCGCATGGGCGTGGGCAGCAAGTACGGCGCGCAGCACAGCCAGGACTGGTCCAGCCTCTGCGCCCACGTGCCGGGGCTGAAGGTGATCTACCCCGTGACCCCCTACGACACCAAGGGCCTGATGAATTCCGCGCTCACCGGCACCGACCCGGTCATGATGCTGGAGTGCCAGTCCCTCTACGGCAAGGGCGAGCTCTTCCACCAGGGCGGCGTGCCCACCGGCTACTACGAGATCCCCATCGGCGAGCCGGACATCAAGCGCGAGGGCAAGGATTTGACGATCCTCACCATCGGCCCGACGCTCTACCGCGCGCTGAAGGCGGCGGAGCTCTTCCGCGAGCGCTTCGGCATCGAGGCGGAGGTCATCGACGCCCGCAGCATCGTGCCCTTCAACTACGGACCGGTCCTGGAATCCGTGAAGAAGACCGGCAAGATCATCATCGCCAGCGACGCCTGCC
Source organism: uncultured Clostridia bacterium (assembly GCA_947600345.1). Taxonomy (GTDB): domain Bacteria; phylum Bacillota; class Clostridia; order Christensenellales; family Aristaeellaceae; genus SFTH01. The sequence goes on along the minus strand of CANQGC010000299.1, from coordinate 338 downwards.
AGCGCGGCTCCATCATCAACGACTTCGCGGAGAACATCTCCCAGATGGCCTTCGACGATCTGGACGCACCGGTGGTCGTGCTCGGCGCGCGGAATTGGATCACCCCGGTCTACGAGCTGGAGAAGGACTTCTTCCCCCAGGCCGAGTGGTTTCTGGACGCCTACCACCAGCGCATCTGCCCGCTGCCCGGCTACGCGCCCGAGCGCCCGTTTAACGCAGCCGAGGACCTGCGAAGGGCCTGCCTGGGCGTCTAAAGCCGCGCCGTAGCCCCAGAAGGGAGAATCCAAGGAACCTCAGGTTCCTTGGTGAGGATTCTTAAGGGGCAAAGCCCCTTAAGC
>CANQGC010000298.1 GCA_947600345.1 uncultured Clostridia bacterium | reverse complement strand
AGGGAGAATCCAAGGAACCTCAGGTTCCTTGGCAGGAATTCTTAAGGGACAGCGTCCCTTAAGCAGGTCCGGGCGGAGCCCGAGCAGGTCTGGGCGGAGCCCAGCGCGGCCCGCGGCATCCAACCATAGCCGGGCAATGGAAGCCAACGCTCCATCGCCTCCAATCCGCGGGCCGCCGCGGCGACACCTTTGCTTGGAAGCGCAGCGCCCCAAGCAAAGGGAGCCCGCCACTAACTCTATTCTCCCGCCACGATGTTGTTGATCCAAATGCCCTTGTGAATCAGCGCAATGCCGATCAGGCACTTGATCAGCTCCGTGAGATTCACGCAGGCGTAGATGCCCAGGATGCCCATCCCCGTGAAGTGGGCCAGGCAGAAGGCCAGCGTGATGTTCACCGCCCAGACGAAGGCGCTGTCGAACAGGAAGGTGATGCCCGTCTTGCCGCCCGAACGGAGGATGAAGTAGGAGCAGTTCGTGATGGCGCTCAGCGGCATGATGCAGGCCGACACCCGCAGCAGGTTCGAGGCCAGCGCGTGCACCGAGGCGGTGGTGTTGTACAATAGCGGTATCGGCCGGGAGAGCAGCAGCAGCGCCGCGCCCAGGCAGACGCTCATCGCCACGGAGAAGGCCATCAGCTTCCAGCCGTGGTCCTTCGCCCGCTCCACATCGTCCGCGCCCAGCGCCTGGCCCACGATGATCGCGGCGGCACTGCCCATCGAGAGGAACGCCACGCTGAAGAGGTTGTAGACCGTGCCGGAGATGTTCGTGGCCGCCACCACGTCCAGCCCGCGCAGCGAGTAGATCTGGTTGAGCGTCGCCATGCCCAGCGACCAGAGGAATTCGTTGATCAGCAGCGGCATGCCCTTGCGGGTGATGTCCAGCGCCAGCGCCTTCGGGATGCGCATCGTGCGGTAGAGGCCCCGGGCGAAGGGATGCCTTTCGTGGTTCCGATGGGTGTAGATCATGATGATCGCCAGCTCCACGAAGCGGGAGAGCACGGTGGCGTAGGCCGCGCCGCGCACGCCCATCGCCGGGAAGCCCAGGTGGCCGAAGATCAGCAGGTAGTTGAACAGCAGGTTCACGCCCACGGCGGCGACGCCCGCGTACATGGGCATGGCGGTCTCCCCGGTCTCGCGCAGCGTTCCGGCGTAGCACTGGGTCAGCGCGAAAGGGATCAGCCCCACCAGCATCACGTGCAGGTATTGCAGCGCGTACTCCAGTGTCTGCCGCGTGCGGACGGGATCGGTCTCGTCCGTCAGGTACAGCCCGATCAACCGCGGCCCGCAGGCCGCGAACAGCAGTATCGCGATGGCCGACAGCAGCGCGCAGATCAGCAGCTTGTAGCGGCAGGTTTCGCGCACGCCCTCCGCGTTGCCGGAGCCGTAGAACTGGGCGGTGAATATGCCCGCGCCGGAGATGGCGCCGAACACGGCCAGGTTGAACACGAAGATCAGCTGGTTCGCGATGGCCACGCCGGACATCTGCTCGGTGCCGATGCGGCCGACCATGAGGTTGTCCAAGAGGTTGACGAAGTTGCTGATGGCGTTTTGCACGATGATCGGCAGCACCACGGCCAGCACCATGGCGTAGAAGGCCCGGGTTCCGATCAGTCCGCGAAGCTTTGCGCGCATAGTATCCCTCCGAGGAAGTATCCGGAACTATGCTATCACAACGCGGCGTGCGGAGAAAGGGGAATTCGGTTAAGCCGTGATCGCGAACGGCGGACAGGGTGCGAGGAAACGCCTGCGCGCGGCGGCTATGTAAGGCGGCGGGAGGCCCGCCGTCCGGCAGCCCCTGAGGGCGTGCCCGTTCGAATGGGAAGCTAGCGCAGTGTGCCGGTGATCTCGATGGTCGCCGTGCCGGGCAGAGTCTGCCAGCGGCCGGTGGCGGCGTCCTGGATGAAGCTCGCGGCGGGGACTGCCAGCTGGCCCGGGGCGGTGGCGAAGGCTCCGCTGTTCGCGTCGTAGCTGTAGTTGGCCGGGGCGCTCCAGGACTGGCCGTTGAAGCGCACCGAGGAGATGTTCAGCCGGGGGTTGAACACGTCGCTCACCGTGGCGTTCTCCGAGGCGGACACCGCCAGGGCGCCCTCGTTCTCGATGGTCAGCGTGTAGGTCAGCTCCTCGCCGGGGGACACGCTCTCGGGCGTGAGCGCCTTGCGGATCGTGAGCCGCGCTTCCGCCTCCGGCGCGATCACCGCCGAAGCGAAGGCGGGAAGCACCGGCGCTCCGCCGGCGTCCGGCATCGCGGCGGCGCGGGCCATCGCCGGGGCGGGCGCGCCGGGATTCCCTGCGGCGGGAGCCGCCGAGGGAGTGGTTGCGGCGATGGCGGAGCCGGGCGCGATGGGATTCCCCGCGGCGGGGGCCGCCGAGGGAGTGATCGTGGCGCTGGCGGGATCGGGCGTGCCGATGCTCCCGGCGTCGTCCAGGCGGACGGTGTTGGTGATCGAAGCGCCCTCGCCCAGCGGCGCGAACTCGTTCACCCGCGCGGCGTAGAGTATCGCGGCGTCGCCGCCCGCGGGCACGCGGATGCCCCGGACCACGAGCGAGTCGCCCGCAACGTCCGCCTGGGGCGCGAGCTGGAGCTCGCCGCCCACGAGGTAGCGAAGGGAGCCCTCCGCGTAGGTCAGCGGCGCGCGGCTGTCCGCGCCGAAGGCGTAGGCGCCCAGGTCGTCGCGAATCTGCAGGCCATCGGCGTCGCTGGAGCCGGAGTTCGTGATCGTCACCGCGAAGGCGACGGTGTCGCCCGGGCGGTAGCTGGCGTTGACGGCGCTCTTGGCGACGGCCAGCGCGGCGTTGAGCTCGCCCCGGACGGTGTTGGAGTCGATCGCGCTGCCGCCGTAGTTGAGCGTCGCGCGGTTATAGAAAGCAGCCATAGCGTTTCCTCCTTCTCTTGGGAGGCCGCAGCCTCCGCTACAAGCTATGCGCCGCCGCCCGGCTTCGCCACGCTTCGACAGGGGGAAGTTCGCCGCAAATTCGAGCATCGAGGTGAGGAGACCTTATGAATGACAGGGAGCTGGAGCGGGGCGGACCGTTCGAAATCGACCTGCTGGAGCTGTTCTACCGGCTGCTGGAGAACGGCTGGCGGATCCTGGCGGCCGCGCTGGCGGGCATGCTGCTGGCGGCGCTGTACAGCTGCGCGCTGGCGACGCCAGTGTACGAGGCCACCAGCCGCATCTACGTGACCAACTCCAGCGGGGACGCGGCGGGCCAGGTGGCGGTCTCGGACTTCCAGATCGGCAACTACCTGACCTCGGACTACCGCCAGCTGTTCGAGAGCTGGGAGATACACGACGCCGTGATCCGCAATCTCGGCCTCGAGCTGGACTGCGACGCGCTCAAGGAGCGCCTGCGCATCGAGAACCCCGACGACACGCGCATACTGAACATGACGGTCGCCTGGGACGACCCGCTGCAGGCTGCGCGCATCGCCAACGAGTACGCCACCGTCGCCCGCGCCTACATCTCCCGGACGATGGACACCGGCGAGCCCACGCTGCTCTCCTCGGCCCGCGCGCCTTCGGAGCCGGTGCGGCCCCGGAAGCTGCTGTACACGGCGCTGGGCTTCCTGCTGGGCGGATTGCTGGCGGCCGGCGCGCTCACCGTGCGCTTTCTGCTGGACGACCGCATCAAGAGCGCGGAGGATTTGCGCAAGTACCTGGAGATGCCCGTGCTGGCGGTGGTGCCGGCGAACGGAACGATGGAGGGCGGCAGAGGGGAGGGCGGCGCGTGAACAAGCTGGAATTCGCGCGGTTTCCGGAGCTGGACTACGCCTGCCGGGAGGCGGTGAACGCGCTGTGCGCCAACCTGAGCTTCGCGGGCAGCGAGAAGCGCGCCATCATGGTGACCAGTGCCTGCGCCCACGAAGGCAAGTCCTTCCTGTGCATGAATCTGCTGCGCACGCTCTC
>CANQGC010000297.1 GCA_947600345.1 uncultured Clostridia bacterium | reverse complement strand
GCGCATTACGGCAGGTCTCCACACTGCCGCACCCGGAACGAGCGGGTGAGTTTCCCTCCTTCTTTGTCTGTGCAACGAACCATAGAGTGGAGTGGCCCGCCGCCGTCGTGTTTTATCGCAACGCCCGCTGAGGTCTGAATCTCAGGGGGCGGTGAGATCGATCTTCGCGCCGCTCAGTTCGCGGCCAGGTCGTTCAGGTACTTCAGATACTGCCCGGCGGCGTCCAGCCGGGGGCTGTTGGCGATCGCGCCCAGGTACACCGCGTCCGGGAAGCCCGCCTCCCGGAACAGCGGATGCCCGGACAGGTCGATGGCGTTCGCGGCCTCCTCCGTCACCGCCTCGTAGCGCTCGGCCTCGCTGAGCTCGACCTCGACGGCGTTGTCCGCAACGATCACCGCGTTCTCCGCCAGCATTGGCTCGAGCTCCGAACAGCCGCACTCCGAGAGCAGTTCCGGCAGCGGCAGCAGGTAGCCGCTGTTCGAGAGGATGTCGTAGCCCTCCCGGTTCATCAAGACCAGATCCAGCTGCTTCGCGTCAATGGAGGCCAGCAGCTTCATCCGGGAGGCGTAGGCGTACTCGTGATCCGAATCCGCCGCGTCGTTCGAAAGGTACAGCGCCCGATAGAGGTAAACCTCCGTCTTGCGGGGATCGTACCCCTCGGCGGTGAGGAAGTCTTCGTTCAGCCGCGCCTCCAGCGCTTCGCCCACGGAGACGTTGATGTAGGCCGCGTACAGCACCGGCTCCCTGTGGGTGACCCAGCGATGGATTCCGCCGCCCAGCAGAATCAGCGCGATCAGCCCCAGCAGGATCGGTAGCTTGAAGTAGGTGAATAGGAAGCTCAGCTTGTCCGCGAGGTCCATCCGCCGGAACTCCCCGCGCCGCTGCCTGCGCTCCTCGGGGTTGAGGCTCATGCGCCATCACCGCCCGAACCGTCGTCCGCCCTGTTGGGATCGTAGGTGCAAGCGCGAATCACGTTCGCCAGCAGATACGAACTCAGCAGCGCGCATAGCCCCTCGCCGAAGATGATCAGCGGCGTGTACACCCGCACCACCAAAACCAGCATCGCCGCGTGGATGGCAAAGAGCAGGATCGTGCAGAACAGATAGCGGATGCCGATGAACAGCGCGTTCTTCAGCATGGCGAAGTTCGTGTTGGAAACCCGCGCCACCAGCGGGAAGACGTAGAGCAGCACGACGACATACGCCACTGCCGCGGCGATCAGCAGCGCCAAAACCAGCGTCCAGAACACCGCGGGCGCGCCGGTGGAAGCCGCGCGCAGGTGGTAGACGATGTAGCCGTCGCCGCCGAGCAGCAGGCCCAGGGCCAGCAGGATCAGCCAGAGGATCGTGGACTGACGGAAGTTTTCGCGGAAGGCGCGGAAGAACATGCGCGCCATGTAGCTGTAGTCGTCGTCTGCGATCTTGAGCGTGCAGTAGTAGAGCGCCGCGGTGGAGGCGCCGATGGTCACGATGGGGATGGAGCAGACGAACCAGAGGAGGTTCAGATAGCAGCTGTAGCAAAGCTTGAGCAACAACTGGCTGAACCGGCTCTCATAGGAAAAGAACTTCACGCCCCGTCACCTCTCATCCGCACAAAGCCCACCGTAACCCCAGAAGGGAGAATCCAAGGAACCTCAGGTTCCTTGGTGGGAATTCTTAAGGGGCAAAGCCCCTTAAGCAGGTCCGGGCAGCGCCCGAATCGGGTCTGGGCGAAGCCCAGCGTGCGCAACAGCGCCCAACACAACCCCAGCGGCCCGCGGTTTCCATATCATCGCCAGGCAATCCGTACCAACGCTCCATCGCCCCCATACCGCGGGCCGCGTCGAAGCGCCTTTCGATTTGGGAAGCGAAGCTTCCCAAATCGAAACAGCAACCGAAACCTTCGCTTTTCCCCGCCACACACACTTTCTTAAATCTTCGTCGACTCCCGATTGATCAATTCCGTCTCCGTATACGTCACCCGGTAATCCAGCGCAGGCTCCTTGATGCGCGTCAGCAACAGATGAACAGCCGAATAAGCCATGCTCTGCGTATGGATATGCACCGTCGTCAGCGGCGGCGTGACGATCCGCGACTCCGGCGCGTCGTCAAAGCCGGAGATCAGCACGTCCCCGGGCACGCTCTTGCCCATCCTGCCCAGCGCCTGGATCGCGTCCACGGCGATGAAGTCGTTGGCGCAGATGAACATCTCCGGCAGCTCACCGAGGGCGCTCAGCCCGGCCTCCACCTCGTCCCGGTGCACCGCCTTCAGGCAGAAGTGCTCCTCCACGGGCGCGCCCGCCAGCAGCATCGCGCAGCGGAAGGCGCTGTAGCGCTCGAAGAAGGACTGGCAGTGCTCGTAGTCGCCGATGAAGCCGATGCGCTGCTTGCCCTTGCGCAGCATGTCGTTCACCAGCTTCGTGATGCCCAGCGCATTCTCCATGTAGAGCTGGTCGGCGGGGAGGGAGTTGCCGTATCTCTTGTGCGGGCCGTCCACGAACAGCACCGGCAGGCCCAGGCCGCAGACCATCTCGTCGTAGGCCCAGTCGAACATCTCGATGCAGAAGATGCCGCTGCACTTCTCCTTATTGAACGTAGCCGGCAGCGCCCGCCGGGCCAGGCTCTCGCGATCCACCACGTGGATGCTCAGTATGTAGCCCAGCTGGCTCAGCTCCCGCTGGACGCGATCCATCATCGACGCCGAGAAGTGGTTCGTCTGGCTGAAGATGTTGGTGGTGAACAGCGCGATCTCCCCGCCGGGCGCGGGCGCCTCATCTATAATGGAAGGAAGCGGCCCTGCATTGCCCGCGAGCGCCGCGACGTAGGAGAACTGCTTGTAGCCCATCTCCACGGCCTTCTGCAATATCTTCTCCCGCGTGGCATCCGCCAGACCATCGGAATTGTTGATGGCCTTGGAAACCGTGTTGCGCGAAATCCCCAGCGCGTCGGCAATGTCCTGTATGGTGACTCTCTGCATTGGATCAATACCTTTCTCAAATCTGTTCCCATTGTAGCATGGAATTGTGCAAATGTCAACATACAAATTGCAAATTCGATGCGCAAATAATCGAGCTTTCGCAAAAATCGAGGGGAAATCCCCAGAAATCGAAGGTTGAAATGTGCAAAAGCAAAAATTAAATTGTGTAAATGCCAAAAATAGAGTTGACACAGCGTGCATTCGGTGATAGAATTGGAGACAGCCAAAAGAGCTTGGAATGCGCATACGTACTTCATGGAAGGTGCAAATGCACATTCCAAGGAAAAAGAGGAGGGGTATGAATGAGCAATCCATCCACCAGCATCCCCGCCGGTACGCCCTACAAGGCATCCAGGCTGCACAACACCTGGGTGTACGTAAAGCATCACTGGCAACTCTACCTACTTTTCATCATGCCGGCCTTCCTGCTGACGGTGATCTTCCGCTACATCCCGATGGGTGGCATCGCGATCGCCTTCACGGAGTACAACCCGATCCGGGGCATCTTCGGCAGCGAATTCGTGGGGCTCGAGCACTTCCGGCGCTTCCTGTCCTCGCCGGACTTCCTGAGCTACCTGATGAACACGCTGAAGCTGAGCGTATTCGGGCTCTTGTGGGGCTTCCCGATCCCGATCCTGCTGGCCTTCCTGCTCAACCGCATCATGAGCAAGAAGATCAAGCAGAAGATTCAGCTGGTGCTCTACATGCCGAATTTCATCTCCGTCATCGTGCTCTGCGGTATCGTGCGCATACTGCTCTCCCCCACGGGCATGGTCAACATGCTGCTGGGGACGAGCTACAACTTCATGACGATGCCCCAGGCCTTCCGCACGATCTACATCGCGTCGGGCATCTGGCAGGGCGCGGGCTGGTCGTCGATCATCTACACGGCGGCGCTGTCCAACGCCAGCAAGGATCTGAAGGAGGCCGCGATCATCGACGGCGCGAACCTCCT